>JAAAOH010000125.1 GCA_009908925.1 Spirochaetota bacterium
GGGAACTCGTACTCGATGTCGAAGGCGTCCTTGGCGTAGTGGGCAAGCTCGTCGGGGCCGTGCTGCTTGAAGCGCAGCTTGTCGGGGCGGATGCCGAGCTTCTCGTAGTACTTGATGCGCTGATCCTTCCAGTACTCGAACCACTTCTCATCCTCCGTCGGGTGGACGAAAAACTGCATCTCCATCTGCTCGAACTCGCAGGTGCGGAAAATGAAGTTCTTCGTGACGATCTCATTACGGAACGCCTTGCCCACCTGAGCGATGCCGAAGGGGATCTTCACCCGCGAGGTCTGCACCACGTTCTTGTAGTTGACGTAGATGCCCTGCGCCGTCTCCGGGCGCAGGTACACCAGGGACCCCTCGTCCTCCACAGGGCCGAGGTGCGTCTGGAACATCAGGTTGAAGCGCCGGGGTTCGGAGAGCGGATTCCCCTTCGGGCTCGTCATCGACTTCTGGTTCTCTTCGGGAAGGTGATCGAAGCGGAACCGTTCGTTGGTCACCGTGTCCTCGACCATGAGGTCGACGAAGCTCTCCACATGTCCGGAGGCCTCCCACACCCGCGGATGCATCATGATTGCAGCGTCGAGGCCCACGATATCGTCGTGGAGCTGCGTCATCTCCCTCCACCAGAAGCCCGAGAGCCGATTCTTGAGCTCCACACCCATCGGACCGTAGTCCCAGGCGGAGCTCAGCCCGCCGTAAATATCGGAGGACTGAAAAATGAATCCCCGTCGTTTCGCAAGTGATACGATTGCTTCCATTCGCTTCTGGTCTACGGTCTCGTCAGCCATGTCTATCCTTCCTCACTCAGTTTCTGTTTCTGTATTCCGTCATCTTCGCTATTCGGTGGTCGCCATGTGCTCGCGCAGCAGCTCTTTCGCCCGGGCCACCCTCTGTTTCGCGGTCTCCGCGCCCACCAGCCGGATGGAACCAAACAGCGGCGGCGACACCCGGGACCCCGTCAGCGCAACCCGCAGCGGCATGAGGAGGTTGCCGATCTTGGTGTCGATCTCCTCCGCCCGCACCCGAAAGCGCTCCTCGTTTTGCTCATCATCGCGCGAGTCGAAACCCTCGAGCAGCTTCTCGGCCTCCTCGAGCAACGCAAGCGTCTGGCCGGCGTCGTGCTTCTTGGGGATGGCCTGGGTGATGTCGTAGTCGTGTACATCCCGATAGAGGAACCGAAGGAGATCCGGCGCATCGCCGAGGGTCTTCATCCGTTCCTTTATGAGCGGCATCGCGCCGCGCAGGATTTCGAGCTCCCCGTCACCAGGCGGGTCGGAGACCAGGCCGTCGGCCGTGAGGTACGGCAGCACCAGCTCCTCGAGCTCATCGTCACTCTTTTCCCGTATGTAGACGCCGTTGAACCACTCGAGCTTCTTGTAGTCGAAGACCGCCGGCGCCTTGTTGATTTTCTCCAGGGAAAACAGTGCCTCCAGGTCCGCTGTGGAAAAGAATTCCCGCGAATCGTCGTAGGCCCAGCCAAGAAGTGTAACGTAGTTGATGATGGCCTCGGGGAGGTAGCCCTGCCGCCGAAACTCCACCGCGCTCGTCGCACCGTGGCGCTTGGAGAGCTTCTGCCCGTCCTTGCCCATCACCATCGGGAGGTGGCAGTACATCGGCGGCTCCCATCCGAAGGCCTTGTAGAGCAGCACATGAAGTGCTCCGGAGGGAACCCACTCCTGCGCGCGCAGGATGTGTGTGATCTGCATGTAATGGTCGTCGACGACGTTTGCCAGGTGGTAGGTCGGAAGGCCGTCCGACTTCAACAGCACCGGGTCGGCCGGGATGTCTTTGTTCTTGCGCTTCACCCTGCCGAGCACCACGTCCTCGAAGCTCGTATCGCCCTCCAGCGGCACCTTGAAGCGAATAACCGGCTTCCTGCCCTCCGCCTCGTAGGCCGCCCGCTGCTCCTCGGTAAGCTCCCTGCTTCGCCGGTCATAGCCCCCGGACGCCTCGCGCATCGCTTCCAGCTCTTCCGGGGTCTCGTACGCCTTGTAGGCCAGCCCCTTCTCGATGAGCTCCGCGGCATGCTTTCTGTAGAGGCCCTCGCGCTCGGACTGCACGTAGGGCTCGAAATCGCCACCGACGTCGGGCCCCTCATCCCAGTGGATGCCGAGCCAGTCGAACGTTTCATAGATGTCGCGCAGCGCGCGCTCGTCGTAGCGCTCCTGGTCGGTATCCTCGATGCGCAGTATGAAACGGCCACCCGCAGAACGCGCGAAAAAGTAGTTAAACAGGGCCGTACGGACCCCACCGATATGTTGAAGCCCCGTGGGCGACGGGGCATATCGAACGCGTACGCTCATAATTACCTCTGACTGAAGACTGTGAACCGACCCGCTACGCGGGAATTATATTTGCGCCCACCCCGCCGGTCAACCGAGGGGTCGGGCGCGCCCCCACCTGCGGTAGTCCCCGCCCCGGCACGCCCCTGCATTCGCACCGCGGCCCCCTGCCTCGGGACATGCCCGTCGTGCCTCCCCGAGCAAGCTCGAAGGTCGGCAGCCGGCCATGCCCCGGGCGCGGGGCCGCCGTGATCGAGGGCGTGGCGTGCCAGTGCGCCTCACCCGGCTTCGTGCATGTGACTTCCATTCCGTAGGGTGGGTGGGGTCGGGCTCTCCGCTGCAATGCCGCCGCGCGTGAGCACGCCGGCATTTCCGCTTCGATCCCTCGCGTCCTCGCGGGCCGGGCGGCGCCGGCGGCCCGGGGTTCGCACTGTCGCTATAACCGCTCCACCAGCTGAACGCGCACCCCGTCGGGGTCTTTCACGAATGCGAAGCGCACGTGCGGGGCCGGCGAGATCGGACCGTCGACGGCGACGCCCTTGCGCTTCATATCCGCCATCGCTTCGTCGAGCGAGGCGACTTCGAGGCCGATGAACACGCCCTCGGCGCCGTTTGTAATGTGCGCCTCGCCGTCGTAGAGCAGCTCGATCTTGGGCTTCTCGTCCTCGCCGAGCATGACGACCTGCGTGCCCTCACCTTCGTGGCGGGTGCTGATCGAAAGCTCGAGAACTTCGGTGTAAAAGGCAAGCGACCGCTCGAGGTCGCGCACCTGTAGGGTTATCCAGCAGAGTTCCATGGCTGCAGTTTATCACGCTTTCATATGCGGGGCCGATAGCGAGCGGTTCGCCTCCCTTTCCTGGGTGCCGTCCTCTCAGTACCTTTCCCCGATGCGCACCGTGTGGTGGATAAAGCGCGATTTTCGACTAGCGGACAATGCCGCGTTGACGGAGGCCTGCCGGCGAGTCCGGCGCGATGGCGGCGAAGTGCTGCCTGTCTACGCGTTCGAGCCGTCGCTGCTCCAGGCTCCGGAAACAGGGGCCCTCCATGTCCACGTCATCCTCACAGCGCTCCAGGCGCTGCGGGAAGCTCTGCGCGGTCGGGGCGCCGAGCTCCTGGTGTTGCACGGAGAGGTGCCGGCGGTCTTCGAGAAACTTCTCAAGAATCAAGCCGGCGACGACAAGGCGATCGCAGCAATTCTCGCGGAGGAAGAAACGGGAACACGAGTGACTTTCCAGCGGGATACGCAGATGCGCCGGTGGGCCGAAGGGCGCGGGATTCCGTTTCGGGAGTTTCCGCACAACGGTGTCATCCGTGGCCTCACCGATCGGGACCAGCGTATGCCGCTTTGGCGCGCTCGGATGAAGGCACCCGCGGAGCCCGCACCGACGACAATCCCCATGTCGGCGCAGACGCGCAGGTGGTGCGCCGCCACCGCCATACCCGAAGCGTCCGATCTCGGCTTCCCGCAACCCGAAGGTGCGGTACAACGCGTCGATGAGCAGGCCTCCCGGATCGTTCTCGATAGCTTTCTCTCGATTCGCGGAAGGGAATACTCGAAGGGCATCAGCTCGCCCGAACCGGCGCGTTACAGCGGCAGCCGGCTGTCACCCCACCTCGCCTGGGGCACGATTACTCTGCGGCAGGTGTTACACCGACTGGAGGAGCGGGTGGCGCAGATCAGAAGGGTTCGCGAAGAGAGTTCGGAACGTGCTGCAGCGCTGCGCGGTTGGCTTGGCCCGCTGAATGCCTTTCGGTCGCGGCTCTACTGGCACGATCACTTCTGCCAGCGACTGGAGACTGAACCAGACATCGAGTTCCGGCCCCTGAACCGGGTCTACGAGGACCTTCCCTACGACGCCGGTACCGACCTCGAGGAGTGCCTGTGGGCGGGCCGCACCGGCTTCCCCATGGTCGACGCCACGGTCCGGTCACTGAGCACAACGGGATTCTGCAACTTCCGCATGCGGGCAATGCTCGTATCCTTCGCCACGTACGCCCTGCATATCGACTGGCGACGCCTGCGCGATCCCATGGCGCGCATCATGGCCGACTATCTTCCCGGGATTCACCTTTCGCAGTTACAGATGCAGGCGAGCGTGGTCGGGATCAACACAGTTCGCGTGTACAATCCCACCAAACAGCTGCTGGATAACGATCCCTCATGCCGCTTTGTCCGCCGTTTCGTTCCCGAGCTTCGTGACGTTCCACCGGAGGCGATCATCGCTCATGCGGTGCAGGGAGTCGACAGTCCGTCGCATGGCCTGCAGGGACGAGCCACCGACGCCGCCGAGGCCTGGACGGACGATAGCGGTGGCCTGGGCGACTACCCGCCACCGGTGGTCGACTTTCGCAGTGCAGTCAAGACAATGCGCGGGGAAATCTACCGGCGCAAGAGGTCCGCTGCAGGGAAACAGGAAGCTGAGCGCGTTTTGAACAAGCACGGTAGTCGCCGTCGCCGCGGGCGGAGCTGACACCCGCACCCGATCACCTCAGGATCACCGCCGGCTCACGCCGCCCGGGTCCCGTCCGAAAACACCCATGTACTCGCGTCGCGCACGAGCTTGGAGAGAACGATAACCTGGAGGTTCCCGCGATTCTTCTCCACTTCTTTGTTCCATTGTTCGGGCGTGTATTTGGACTGAAACCGCTTCTTGCGCTCCACAACGATGTTGTTAACCTGGTTATCGCTGACGGTGAATGCGTCGAGAAGATAGAGAGTCAGGAGAGCGAGAACGTCGTTTTTCGTGCGCCGCTGGAGATCGACGAGCACCTCCTTGGCGTTCTCCGACTCCTGGTTGAGCATCAGCGCGAATGCGTAGGACCAGTCGATCCACTCGCGGTCGGCACACTTCGGATGGTTGCGCATCTCGCCGTAGTAGCTCTTCATGTCCCCGGCATCATTGCGCAGAAGATGCGGGATGCCGAGGTGCAGCGCGAAGCGGGGAACCAGAGGCGGGCGGTTCTCCCGCAGGAACTGCTCGAGTTGTGTTATCTTTTCGGGCTGAGAGGTGATGACATAGGTGTTGATGAGAACACGAAGATGCTGCTTACCGAGACGCTTCTTCGTGAATACACGGTCCTCGATATAGTCGATGAGACCATACCAGTCCTCGCGCTCGAGCAGCGTGAACAGCTTCCAGTTCCAGAGGAAGTAACCGTTGAGCCCGGCAAGCACTGCTACGAAGACAACGGCAACCGTCCAATTCTCGGCCCAGAACATCCGGGTGTAGTCCCAGCCAAGCATGAAGAAGGGAATCAGGAAGATAAACAGAAACGAGACGACGATAATCGCGTTGAAGACGAGAAATATGACCTTAAACTTCATCTCGTTTTACCCTATAATGCATCGTGGCAAAGTCTAAATGATCGCCACGACGTGGTCAACGGACGGTAATAATGGAGCACGTGCTTGTTCACAGCGTAGCACCCGGCAAGTATTTCGATAAGGAAGTCTACCTCGACGACCGCTACATCCTCCTCTCCCCCGACACGCCGTTCACGGAGCGGCTCCGAGACCGCATGCTGCAATGGGGCTTTGAGTACCTGCTGACCGACGGCCAGCAGGTGGATACCCCGGGCGCCGGACCGGGCGCCGAGGCTGCGGAAAACGCACCGCTCGTGGCCGTTGAAGAAGGCGTCCGCGAGGGTGAGATCCTCAGAGAGGTCCAGAGCGCCTATACCAGCGCGCTGAACTTCACCGAGAAGCTCTTCACGAATTTCGTGACGAAGAGTGAACTGCCCCAGGCTGCCGTTACCGACAAAATCAAGGAGCTCAACGATCTCGTTCGCGGACACCGGCAGCAGGCGCTGCGCCTTTCCCACCTGCGAAACGAGGACAAGAACTACGTGGTCGAGCACTCGGTGAAGACGACCATGCTCTCGCTCGCAATCGGCAACACGGTAAAGCTCCCGCATCACAAGCTCATCGAGCTCGGGACGGCATCTCTTCTGCACGAAGTCGGCATGATACGACTGCCGCCGCAGCTCTACATGACTGACCGTCAGTTGAGCGATCAGGAACGCAAATCCATCACCGCTCACACTCTGCTGGGATTCAAGATCCTCAAGCAGTACTCATATCCGCTCAGCGTCTGCCTTGCGGTGCTCGAGTGCCGGGAGTATCTCAATGGTGCCGGTTATCCGCGCGGACTCACCGGCGAAAAGATTTCCTTCTACGCGAAGGTCATCTCGGTCACAAGCTCCTTCGCAGCGCTGACCTCCGATCGTCCGTACCGTGAGGCCCGCGATGGTCACGCATCGATGCTCGAGCTCCTTAAAGGGCGGGACACCCTCTACGACGCGACGGTCTTGAAGGCACTTGTCGCGAATCTTTCCATCTATCCGCTGGGGACTTTCGTTGAGCTGTCAAACGGCTATCGCGGGATGGTCGTCGATACGAGCTCGGACAGTCCGCGTGCTCCCGTCGTCCGTCTTATGCGCTCACCCGACGGCGAGCGCTACGTGGATCAGCCTCATGTGAGAACCATCGAAGAGGACTACCGCATTGCCCGCTCGCTGAGCACCGACGAAGCCCAGGAAATCAAACAGGCATAGCAAATCATGCACTCTGTATATGTATCTCTACCAGACGGAACCACACGGGAATTTCCAAACGGCACGCGTGTAGCTCACATTCTCAGCGAGACCGACTACACGGTCGACGGGGAAGCGATAATTGCCGTGCTGGCAAACAATGAGCTGACCAGCCTCTACTATCGCCTGGATGTGAATACGACACTCGAGGCGGTTACCATGAGCACCACGGAGGGCCAGCGGATCTACCGCCGCAGCCTGTGCTTTCTCCTTGCGATGGCCGCCCAGGACGTATGTCCGGACCGGCATCTCGTCATCGGTCATTCGCTGGGGAACGGCTACTACTATCGCTTCGAAGACGAAGACCGGGTCGGCGACGCCGAGGTTGCACGACTCGAGAAGCGGATGCGGGAGCTCGTTGAAGAGGACATTCCGATCGTCCGGCGTCTCGTCTCCTACACCGATGCCCTCGAATACTTCGAGCAGAACGGCATGCATGATACGGCGATGCTGCTCAAGCATCGAAACGATGCGAAGATTCCCGTCTACACCTGCGGCGGCATGATGGACATCTCGCACGGCCCCCTCGTACCGCAGACGGGCACGCTTGTGCACTTCGAGCTTCGCACGTACGAACCCGGCTTCATTCTGCGCTTCCCCCGCGACAGCGACCCATACAACATGGGCCCCTTCGAGGCGAGCCCTATCCTGTTTTCGGTGTATCAGGAGTACAAGCAGTGGGGAAAGATCCTCAACGTGAGCTCAGTCGGGAAGCTCAATGACCTTACCGTCACGGGAGGCATCCGGGATTTCATCCGGGTCGCCGAGGCCCTGCAGAACAAGAAGATCGCAGAGATAGCCGACCGCATTCACGAGCGCCGCGATGAGGCACGAATCGTGCTCATTGCCGGTCCTTCATCCTCGGGGAAGACCACATTCGCCAAGAAACTCTCCATACAGCTCACGGTACTCGGCTTCAAGCCTGTCGCCATCGGACTTGACGACTACTTCGTGCCGCGGGAACAGACGCCGCGCGACGAAGACGGGAACTATGACTTCGAACACATAGACGCCATCGACATCCCGCTTCTCAACGAGCACCTCGAGGAGCTACTCGCCGGGCGCGAGGTCGAGCTTCCGCACTTCGACTTCAAGACCGGCGAGCGCTCCGTGTCCGGCGGGCATCGCATCCGGCTTCCCGAACGCGGTATTCTCATCATGGAGGGCATCCACGGGCTGAACGATCACCTTACCCCGCGCATAGATGCCTCGCAGAAATTCAAAGCCTACGTATCGGCGCTGACCCAGCTCAACCTCGACGATCACAACCGGATCTCCACCACCGATAATCGTCTCATCCGACGCCTCGTGCGCGATCACCAATTCCGTGGGCATGACGCCCTCGAGACACTGCATATGTGGCCGTCGGTCCGTCGCGGTGAGAATCGCAATATCTTTCCGTTCCAGGACTCAGCAGACGTCGCGTTCAACTCGGCCCTCGACTACGAGCTCGGCGTGCTGCGGAATCACGCGCTACCGCTGCTCGACGAGGTGAAGCCCTACCACGACGTCTACCATGAGGCGATTCGACTTCTCTCGTTTCTCGAGAACTTCACCCCGATCCCGGAGAAACACGTGCCGGATGATTCAATTCTGCGGGAGTTCGTCGGGGAGAGCGGTTTTAGCTACAAGTAGGACTGCGACCGGCCGCCGCCCGCCGTCGCTGTCCGCCGTCGCCGCCCGCCGGTCATCACCCGCGGTCACGGCCCCCCGAACCGCGGGTGATCGCCGAGCTCGGCCTGCCAGTCACCTTTCACGGTGGGCCGCTCGAGGGAGCCGGCGAGCAGCTCGAGGAACTCATCACGCGCCATGTCCCTCGCACCAAAGCGGTCCAGGTGCTCAGTGTACATCTGACAGTCCACACAGTCGAAGCCCCGTTCGGAAAGCACGCGGACGAGGGTCACGAACCCCGCCTTCGATGCGTCGGACACGCGCGCGAACATCGACTCACCGAAGAACATGCCCCCCAGGCTGACCCCGTAGAGCCCGCCGGCAAGCTTGCCCTCGGCCCAGACCTCGAGCGAGTGGGCATAGCCCAGGGTATTGAGCGTCTCATATCCCTCGATCATGTCGTCGGTGATCCACGTGCCGGCCTGTCCGCTGCGGGGAGCGACGCTGCAGGCGGCAATGACCTCGTCGAAGGCGCGGTCCAGCGTGAAGGCAAAGCGACCGCGATTCAGGGTCCGCCGCAGACTCTTCGGGATGTGGAGCTCTTCGGGGAAGAGGACGAAGCGGGGATCGGGAGACCACCACAGAATCGGCTCGCCGTCGGAGTACCACGGGAAAATGCCCTGCGTATACGCCGACAGCAGCACACCGGGCGAGAGGTTGCCGCCGGCTGCCACCAGGCCCTCCGCGCCGGCCTCTCGCGGCGAGGGGAATGCCACACGCTGATGCTCACCGAGATACGGAAAGCCTTCGCTCATGCAACAACGCTGCTACAGCGGCACCGGACGAGCGCTGTGGCCGGCGCTCTACGCATCGTCGCCGGAGCTTTCCGGAGCTTCGAGTGCCGGCCGCTCGTCGGATTCGATCTCCTCCGGCTGCGGTGTGCCCTCCGCCCGGATGACGATATCGTCTTCCTCGACGTCCACCACGGCGGTGCCTCCGTGCTCGAGCTCGCCGAAAAGCACCGCGTCGACGAAGAATGCCTTCACCTTGTCCTCCACGAGACGGGAGATGTTCCGAGCACCGAACTCCTCGGAATACCCGTGCTCGGCCAGCCACTTGAGAGCGGCGGGGCTGACCTCCACCTCGACCTTCTTCTCCGCAAGCTGCGAGTTGAATCCCTTGATCTCTTTGCTGACGATATTCTCGAGCACCTCGGTGGCGAGGGCATTGAAAATGACGACCTTGTCCAGGCGGTTTCGAAACTCGGGGCTGAAGATGCGCTGCACCGCGTCGTTCACCGCCTCGTTGGTGACCTGCCGCTCGCCGAATCCGATCATCGGCTTTCCGATCTCCCGGGCGCCTGCGTTCGAGGTCATGATGATGATGACGTTTCGGAAATCCGCCTTCTTGCCCGTGTTGTCGGTCATCGTCGCGTAATCCATCACCGAGAGCAGGATGTTGAAGATATCCTGGTGCGCCTTCTCGATCTCGTCGAGCAGGAGCACGGCATGAGGCGTCTTACGGATGGCATCAGTAAGTAGCGCTCCTTCCTCGTAGCCGACATAGCCCGGAGGCGATCCGATGAGGCGCGAGACGGTGTGCTTCTCCTGGTACTCGCTCATGTCGAACCGATGCATGGCCACACCGAGTGTCGAGGAGAGCTGACGCGCAAGCTCGGTCTTCCCCACGCCGGTGGGACCGACGAAGAGGAAGTTCGCTACCGGCTTGTCCGGGTTGCGGAACCCTGCGCGCGAGCGCTTGACTGCCTCGACAACCGAGGCGATGGCATCGTCCTGGCCGAAGACGACCTGGTGGAGGTCTTTGTCGAGATGCGCCAGTCGGTCCTTCTCGGAAGTGCCGACGCTGCGCTCGGGGATCTTGGCGATCCTGGAGACGACCTTCTCGATATCGTGCTCGCTGATGGTAACGGGCTCGGCGTCGTGTTCCGAGGCCTCCACGCGCATCCGGATGTAGGCGCCGGCCTCGTCAATGACGTCGATCGCCTTGTCGGGCAGATGGCGGTCCGTGATGTAGAGATGCGAGAGATGTACCGCCGCCTCGAGTGCGTCGTCGGTGTAGGTAACGTTGTGGTACTCTTCGTACTTGTCGCGCAGCCCCTTGAGAATCTCCACGGTCTCATCCTCGCTGGGCTCGGAGACCTCTATTTTCTGAAAACGGCGAGAGAGCGCCCGGTCCTTCTCGAAGTACTTCTTGTACTCTTCATACGTCGTCGAACCCACGCAGCGAATTCGTCCGGAGGAAAGAGCCGGCTTGAGCATGTTGGAGGCATCCATCGATCCGCCGGCAACCGCGCCCGCTCCGACCACGGTGTGAATCTCGTCGATGAACAGGATGACGTCGTCTCGCTTTTCGAGGGCCTTGATGACCTGCTTCATCCGTTCCTCGAAATCACCGCGATACCGGGTGCCTGCGAGCATTCCGCCCATGTCGAGCGCGAGCACGCTGTAGTCCTTGAGAACCGACGGCACGGTGCCGTCCGCTATCCGCTGGGCAAGCCCCTCGGTTATGGCGGTCTTCCCGACGCCGGGATCACCGAGGTGGACGGGATTGTTCTTCATGCGACGGCAGAGCACCTGCACGGTGCGCTCGAGGATATCCTCGCGGCCGATGAGCGGCTCGAGCCTGCCCTCTCGCGCCTGCTCGGTGAGGTCGGTCGTGAATTTGGCGAGGGCGTCCTTCTTCTTCGCTTTGCCGCCTTCTTCCTCGCCCTCCTCGGCTTCACCGAGCCCTGGCGCGCCCTCTTCCTCTTCATCGGTATCGGAAAAGGCCTCGTCGCTCTCGACCTCGTAGTCCTCTTCCTCCACGTCCTCACGCTCGGTGGAGGACACGCCATGAGAGATGATCTGCAGCAGATCGATACGCTGAAGACCGGCCTTCTTCAGAAAGTAGGCACCGAAAGACTCATCCTCGTCGAATATGGATACGATGATGTCACCGATATCAACCTCTTCCTTGGAGGCTGCCTCAGTGTGGAAAACCGCACGCTCGATGACGTTTTGAAAGCCGAGCGACTGCAGCGGGTCGGCACCCTCGAGCACCGGCACCTTTTCCTTGAGGTGCTGGTCGAGCTGGGTCCGCACGCCGTCGGGATCCACGCCGCATTCGGCGACGATGTCACGGGGATAGTCGAAATGAAGCGCCGCATAGAGTACGTGCTCCGGCGTAAGATACTCGTGATTGCGCTGCTTCGCTTCCTGATATGCCGCGTTCAGGATGGCCTGAAGTTCTCGGTTTATTCGCATGGGTGAGCCCCTGTTTATTCCTTCTCGATCGTACACTTGAGCGGATACTGCCGCTCCCGGGCCATCTTGTGTGCCTGGTTGACCTTCGTGGTGGCAACATCATATGTAAACGACCCGACGTTGCCCTTCCCGTTCTTGTGGACATGCAACATGATTTTCGTCGCATCCATCACGGTCTTGCGAAAGACCTTCATCAGCACCTCCACCACGAACTCCATGGTGGTGTAGTCATCATTGTGGAGGAACACCCGATACATGTCGGGCTCTTTGACTTCTTCCCTGGTTTTCTCTTTTGTGTCTTCCGATTGTCCAGGAAACATATCTCTCCGCTTGACCCGGTCTTATCGATTCGAATACAGCCGAAAGATAATAGCAGGCGCTTCAGCCGGTCAAACGGTCACTTCATGCGCCGGTACGCGCGGACGTACGCGCAGGTCGGCGGCATCAGTCGGTCATACTTCGCGTGGAAGATGGTGACCTTGCGACAATCGGGGTTTACCTCGAAACGGCACCCGTACACGGTGCAACGTCCGGTTGCGGTATCCAGGTAGCGACAGGGCTGCGAATAGTCGATGAAGACACCGCCGCCGTTGAGGCGGCTGCGCTTGTAGCAGCACAGCCCGCAACCGGTGCACAGCGACTCCCATCGCGCGCGCCGTCGCCGCAGGCCGGCGGTAAGGCGTTTGAGCATCCGGGTTTAGAACTCCCTCGGCCCGAAGTAACCCGCCTCGTCCCGGCCGCTGCGGCGGATCAGATAGGCCTCCACCTCCAGCGGAATATAGACGCGGCCGAAATCGGTGTTGCTTCCCGAAGTAACCCGCAGCGTGTAACGCCCACTGGGCCTATCAACCACATCGTCCGGTATGCCCCGAATGCCGTCGTCCTGGTAGAGGAACATGCTCTCGCCGCCGGACTGCGAGCTCAGGTACTCCAGTGCGTCGTCGCGCTGTCCCTGCGCTACATAGACCACATAGAACCGGATGTGATTGTTGCGAAGCAGGGCGGCGAGCTCCTGGAGGCCGTAATTCTGAAAGGCGCCCTGCCCGAGCTCTCCGTTGGTCACGAACACGATGGCCCTGTGCTCACGAGTGTCGAGGAGGGACGTTGCCGAGAAGTAGAGTCCCCGGTCGAAGGACCACTCGGGTGAGAAGCCCTCTGGCGAGGCCGCGGCGGTGGCTACCCGCGCGGTAGATGACCCCGCCGGCGCCTCGAGCACGGGAGATACTCCCGCCGACACTACCCGCAGGGACGCGTTTGCCGCCGACGCAAGCTGCGTGGCGGCCTCCCCCATCGCCTCCCGATCCTCTGCCATGGAACGCGACTTGTCGAGAAGCAGCGCGATCTGGCTGCGGTCGATGGCGTGGGCGGCCGCGATCAGCTCCGGCCCGCCGACCTGCCGGCCGTCCTCGGTCAGGTAGAAGTTGGTTTCGTCGAGTCCGACGATGGGATTCCCGAGGCGGTCTTCCACCGCAACGTCGACGTACACCTCCGGGAAGTTATCCGCAATGACCCGCTCGATCTGCACGTGCAGACCGGAGTACAGGCTGGGAACACGGGAGAGAAAATACAGCTTGTTCTCATCGAAGTCCGTTGCAAGGAGGTTGCCGTTGGCATCGATGACACCCGATGTCACCCGATCCGAAGATCCGGCGACATCGGAGACCTCATGCAGAACCTCTTCCTCCGGGTCGAGCCGAACCAGCTGTGGGCCGTCGGCTATAAGAAGCTCTCCGTCCTCGATAACCGTCATCTTCTCCGGCGAAACGAGTCCGAGCCCGCTGATGCTGCGCAGGTGGTTCCCGCTCTCATCGAACACGTGCAGGCCGCCGTCCGATGCGTCGGCCACGAAGAGACGCCCGTTCAGCCAGGCGATGCCGGTCGGCTCCCGCAGCCCGGAGAAGTCACCCTGAGAGGACGCCCCGAAGCACTGCACGAACTCACCGTCGAAATCGTACTTGCATATCCGTCCGTTGCCCCAATCGCTCACGTAGATGAAACGCTGCCCGTCGGTCGCGAGGTACTGCGGCCCGAGGAGGTTGCCATCCCCCGTGCCCTGCCCTCCGAAGGTGAGCATCTTGTTGCCGCGCATGTTCACTTTCGAAACCCGGTCGCCACCGAACTCGCTGATGAAGAGCACCCCGTCGTGATGGAGCACGTCGAAGGGCTGATCGAAGCCGGCCAGCCCCCCGCGCAGGCGCTGCTCGAGCACGCCGTTCGCGTTCAGGAGGATCACCTCCTGGGTGGCGAAGGAGGTTACGTAGAAGCCCCCGTCCCGACGCGGCTCTATCGAGACAGGCCGCCGGAACACGGCGCTTTCTCCCTGCACACCCTCGAGCTCACTCATCACCGCCCACTCACCCGGTTCGTAGAGCTCCGGCATCACCCCCTGTCGTGCGTTCACGATGTCGAGCAGCGACCGAAGGTGCGCACCTCCTGCGCCTGCGTCGACGATGTACTCCCACTGGTTCAGCGCGGCGTCCACAAAACCCGCGAAGTAGTAGGCGCGCCCGAGCCAGTAGCGGGTGTCCATCACCTCCGGGGCGAAGCTCAAGCTTCGGCTGAAAGAGAGGATGGCATCGTTATAGCGCCCGTTATGAAATGCCCGAACGCCGAAGCGGAACTCCTCCTCCGCCTCGATGCGGTCCATGTTGATGTCCTGGGCCTCGAGGTGAAGGGCGGCGGGACCGAACGTACCGAGGACGACAAACATACCCAGGACGAGCAGCAGGAGCAGCGTGGATCGCGCGGCGGGAGCCGCAGGGAAGCAGCCGGCGCGGGCCGTTTTCGAAGCGGTGGGCTCTGTCACGACAGTCTCCTTACCTCGTCCCAGTGCGAGGCGATCTCATCGTTGTCAGGCGCGAGCTCATGCGCTCTCTTCAGGTAAACGCGGGCGTCGGCAACGTCTCCAAGCTTGAAGTACGTCCACCCGAGGGAGTCGAGGTACGCCGGGTTGCCGGACGCAATCTCAACCGCCTTCTTGCAGTACGACAGCGCAGCCTGAAGGCGGATGCCGTTGTCGGCCATGATGTAACCAAGCGAGTTGAGAGCCGTGGGATTGTCCGGGTCGATCTCGAGCGCCTTTTCGAGCTGCAGGATGCTCGCGCTGGTCTTCCCCTGCGCGTACTGTACGTGAGCGAGGGCGGCATGCACCTTTGCGGAATCGAACCCCTCTTCGAGCAGGCGAGAGAACTCGAACTCGGCGAGTCTGTGACGATCAGTCACGGTATAAATGTAGCCGAGGAGCATGCGGCCCTGATAGATATGAGTGAAATCTTCGTCTCCGGTGACAACCTGCTCGAGATAGAGGACCGCCTCGTCGAAGCGCTCGAGGTTCGTGTAGCACAATCCGAGGTAGTATGAGAGCTCCGGATGCTGCTCGGGGTTCACATCCACAGCGAGGAAGGTCTCGAGTGCTTCCGCGTAACGCCGTTTTGCCAGCAGCTGCAGGCCGTCTTCAATCGATGCCATAGCGCTTATACCGTCGAGTCGACGTAGAGGGCCCTCCGGTAGTCCTCCTCGGATGGATGGCTGACCGGATTAATCATCACCGGTGTGACCGAAATGGCACCGTGATGAACGGCGTACCAGTCGGTCCCCGGCACGAGCTCGGGATCAGCAGGATATCCGCCCATGAAGAAGTACACGTCCCCGTGCGGCGTGCGGAACTCCGAGAGCTTATCGTGGTACATCCGCACTGCCGGCGAGGTGACTTCCACCGGCTTGTCGCGCTCGGGCGTGTTCGGCGCGTTAATGTTCACGAAATGCTCCCCGTTCCACAGCTCGAGGAGATCATCCAGATGATCACGTATGAACTCCGCAAGCGGCTCGAAGTGCAGCGCGCCGCGGAAACCGTCAACCGAGAGCGCAATTCCGGGCACGCCCATGATCGCGGCCTGGCGGGCCGCGGCCACGGTACCGGAGTAGATGATGTCCGTACCCAGGTTGGGGCCGATGTTGATGCCGGAGATCACCACGTCGGGCCGCTCGGGCAGCACGCCGGAGACAGCCAGGATGACGCAGTCCGCGGGTGAGCCGTCGGCGGCGAGGATGCGCTCACCCATCTCCCGGCATTTGATCGGGTCCTTTATGGTGATGGAGTGCGAGGTGGCGCTTCGCTCGCCGTCCGGCGCGAGAATCCAGGTTTCATGGTGTGGCTCGAGCGCCTCTCTGACCGCGTGGAGTCCCGGGCTGTCGATGCCGTCATCGTTGGTCAGCAGTATTCGCATTCTCCCTCCACTGCACGTTTACTCCGTCTGCCGGCGAGGCCACAAAGGTATCGGTGCGAAAGCCGAATATTCGGTGATAATTCTCCAAAACCTCATGATACGCGGCGCGGGCGTCGGACTCAAGCAGCGTCACCGTGGAGCCGCCGAACCCTCCGCCGGCAAGCCGGGCGCCGTACACCCCTTCGATCCCCGCGACGTGTTTCACTATCCAGTCCACCTCCGGGCAGGACACCTCGTACTGGTCGCGAAGGCTCTGATGGGAGTGGGAGAGCAGTCGCCCCGCCTCCTGCAACCGCCCGTGCATGAGCGCCTGGGCCACCTCGCCCACCCGTCGTCCTTCCTGTATGACGTGGATGCAGCGGCGGCGCACCGTCTCCGGCATGCGTCCCATTTCCTCGTTTATCTCCGAGACTCTGTAATCACGCAGGGCGGTTCCCCGTCGGCGGCGCGAGAGCACCGACAGCCCCTGCCGGCATTCCCCCGCACGGGCGGAAAACGTCGATTCGGTCGGAAGCTGCGGGACGCCGGCAACGGTCACCTCGAGCACCGCGCTGCCGAGCTCGAAAGGTATGAGCTGCGGCTCATCGAAGCGTGTGTCGAAGAGTACCGCGTAGCCGTCACGCGCGAGATGGGCGGAGGCAAAGGGGGCAAGCCCCGAGCTGCGGGGTGAGTAGCCGGTCTCTCCACGCTTTGCACAGATCCACAGTTCCTGATCCGCGATATCCAGGGAGAAGAGCTCCCGAAGACCCGCCAGTGTGGCAACGGCAATGGCCGCCGAAGCCGAGAGGCCGGCATCCGCCGGCACGTCGCCCCCGACGGTGAGATTCAGGCCGCTCAGCGCGACTCCGGTGCCCAGAAGCTCGGCAATGGCGCCCTTCAGCACGTTCGCCCAGCGGTCTTCACGCCGGTATTTCAGATTTGGTATGCTGGTGCGCTTCCGCTCGTCGTAATCGGCGGCGTAGAACCGCAGTGAGGAGTCACTGCGCCGTGACATAGCAACCCACATGCGTTGCGGAATCGCAGATCTGAGTACCGGGCCTCCACTTACCTCGGTGTGTGAGCCCATGAGGGTGATGCCTCCAGGGGCGGAAACCACGATTTCTGCCGCATCACCGTATTCCGCCTCATGAGCGGCGGCGTAGTCTTTCATCCGGAGGCCCCCCACAGTTTATGCCACGAACTATTCTACCCCGAAATGGGGGCGTTGTTCAACAAACTCTCTTTTTGCGATATGCTCGCGCGATGGGTCTGGTACTTGCTGCATTTTCGGGTCTGGTTACCGCGCTCGCGCTTCCCAATGAGCTCTTCCCCGATGGAAGCGCCCTGCTCGGCGCGGTTTCGGTGGTTCCCTACCTCCTCGCCCTTGCCGGTGCGCGCTCGCTGAGGGAAGGCTCCCGGATGGGCGCCGTCTACGGGGCGGTCTCCACACTCGGGGCGAATTACTGGCTCGCCTTCTTCGAAGACTTCTCGGTGTGGACGCTCGGCGGTACCACACTCGGGTATACCCTCATCCACGCGTTTCTGGCAGTGGTGCTGGTGCGCTTCCTTCGAGAGGAGCGTCTGTGGCGCCCCTTCGCCGTGGCGGCGGCCTGGACGGGCTACGAGTACCTGAAGTCGGTCGGCTTTCTCGCCTATCCCTGGGGCCTGCTTGCCTACCCGCCGAGCAACATTCTCGTATACGTGCAGCATGTCGAGATTACCGGTATCTGGTCCCTTTCGTTCATAACCGCCGCGGCAAACGCGGTGCTCGCCGAGCCGTTTCTGCGACTTCGCGCCGGTGTCGGGCGCCCCTACGCCGGTTCCCCGCGGACGTTCGGTCAGGGGATCGCCGCCGCGGCTGGGCCCGCTGGGTTCGTGCTGCTGCTCATAGCCCTCGCCGTCGGATTCGGGGTATGGCGATTCGCCAATCCGTTGCCGATTGCCGGGCACATGAGCGCGGTGCTCGTGCAGCAGAACGTCGACCAGTGGCGCGCCGGACAGGAGGAAGCAAGCCTCCGCCGCGGGCAGGAGCTCACCCGCGAGGCACTCCGGGAGGCCGATCAGCGGCCGGACCTCGTCGCCTGGAGCGAGACATCCCTGCAGCGTCCCTATCTGCGGTATCAGGACTTCTACCGCACCCATCCCGCCGGTGACCCCTTCACGGCCTTCCTGCGGGAGATCCAAACACCGTTTCTCACCGGTGCGCCGGTTATCCTCGACGCAGAGAACTGGGAGCTCATGAACGGAGCCATCCTCCTCTCGCCCTCGGGTCGACTCGTCGACCACTACGGCAAGCAGCACCTCGTGCCTATGGCGGAGAACATACCGTTCTGGAACTTCGAGCTGGTGAGACAGTTCTACCGCAACGTCATCGGCCTCACCGGCAGGTGGAGCGTCGGCAACGAGTATACGCTGTTCGAGGTTCCGGTGGCGGACCCCGGCGTGCAGAGCGTGCGTTTCGGCGCGCCCATCTGCTTCGAGGACTCCTTCGGTTATCTGACCCGCGGATTCGTGTACCTCGGGGCGGATGTTCTGGTGAACCTTACCAACAATGCATGGTCGCGGACGGACTCCGCGCAGATCCAGCATTTCGTCTCCGCGCGCTTTCGTTCCATCGAGAACCGCCGGTCACTGGCCCGCTCCACGAACTCCGGGCTCACCGCTGTGATCGACGCCTACGGACGCGTCACCGCCGAGCTGCCGATGTTCGAGCCCGCCGCGCTCACTGCGGAGATTCCCATCTATGATACGAAAGAGCTCACCATCTACACCCGCTACAGCGACTGGCTCGGGAAGCTCCTCCTCGGGATCAGCATGCTTACAGCGGCAGCGCTCTTCCTGCGCGACCGCGACTACCGGCGTCTTTAACGAAAAACGCCCCTCTGCCGACGGTGTCGGCTGAGGGGTCGTTCTCGCGCGTGTGTGGTCCCGGCAGGGGGACGGCTCGTTGGCGGGCGGCAGGTAGCCCGGCGGCGGGCGGGCCGGCGCCCGGCTATCCGGCGACGGACACTACCGCGCCCGTACGATACGAGCTCTGTGCCGCCCCTGCTACTTGATGTTGTAACGGCGCTTGAAGCGCTCGACGCGACCGGTGGTATCGACGAGCTTCTGCTTACCCGTGAAGAACGGATGCGAGGCGCTCGAGATTTCAATGTCGAAGACGGGATACTCGTTGCCGTCCTCGTACTTGATAGTCTGGCTGGTCTTTGCCGTCGAGCGGGCCATGAAGAGGGTGCCCGATGCGGTATCTCTGAACACCACTGGGCGATACTCGGGGTGAATGTCCTTTTTCATAGTCTCACTCTTCTCCTGTATTGGTCTCTTTCCGTATGGGTCACTGTAAGCTATCCGTTTCTCAGCGAGGCGTCCAGCGCCTGCTACTCCATCGTCGATGAAGTGTTCATCGACCGAAGGAAGGCCTCATTGTTCTTGCTTTTCTTCATCCTGTCAATGAGGAGCTCGATGATCTCCGCATCGTCCATGGGGTTGATCACCTTCCGCAATATCCACATCTTCTGCAGCTCTTCCTCGGTGAGCAGCAGATCCTCCCGCCGCGTGCCGGACTTCTTGATGTTGATGGCGGGGTAGAGCCGGCGGTCAGCAAGGCGGCGATCGAGGTTGATTTCCATGTTGCCGGTTCCCTTGAACTCCTCGAAGATGACCTCGTCCATGCGGCTTCCGGTCTCGATAAGGGCCGTCGCCACGACAGTCAGGCTGCCACCGTCCTCAATGTTCCGCGCCGCGCCGAAAAAGCGCTTCGGCTTGTGCAGCGCGTTGGAGTCGACACCACCTGAGAGGATCTTGCCCGAGGTCGGCACCGTCTGGTTATACGCACGGGCGAGGCGCGTGATCGAGTCGAGCAGGATGATCACGTCCTTCTTGTGCTCCACGAGCCGGCGAGCCTTTTCGAGAACCATCTCGGCAACCTGCACGTGACGTGTTGCCTGTTCATCGAAGGTGGAGGACACCACCTCCGCGTCGACATTGCGTTGCATGTCGGTGACCTCTTCGGGGCGCTCGTCGATGAGCAGCACGATGAGGTAGGAGTCCGGATTGTTCGTGGTGATGGCGTTCGCGATCTTCTGAAGGACGATGGTCTTACCCGTTCGCGGCGGAGAGACGATGAGGCCGCGTTGCCCCTTTCCGATGGGAGTGAACAGATTGATCATGCGCGTGGTGATGTCCCCGTTGGGCATCTCCATATCAAGGCGTTCATCGGGATAGAGCGGCGTAAGGTTGTCGAAGGGAATCCGGGTCTGGGCAACCGACGGGTTGTCGAAGTTGACCGATTCCACCCGAAGCATGGCGAAAAAGCGCTCCCCCTCCTTCGGTGGCCTGATCTGACCGAATACCGTATCGCCGGTTTTCAGGTTGAAGAGCCTGATCTGCGAGGGTGAAATGTAGATGTCGTCGGGGCCCGGAAGATAGGAGTTCTGCGGTGAGCGAAGAAAGCCATAGCCGTCGGGGAGTATCTCGAGGGAGCCGTAGGCGTAGATAGTGCCGTTCGACTCGGTGTGGGCCTTGAGAATGGCAAAGATGACTTCCTGCTTCTTCAGAGACAGGAGGTTGTCCTGGCTTATGCCCATCTTCCCGGCAAACTGCCTGAGCTCCTTCATGTTCATGTTGCTCAGGTCGTTGATGCTCAGGCTGCGGTCTTTGTTTCCACCGCCGCCGCCACCACCGCCGTTTCCGCTGCCACCACCGCCGCCGCGGCGGGATGAGCGGTTGCGCTTACCGCGGTTGCGTCCGGAGCTGCCGTTTCCGCCACCGCTGTCGGATTTGTTTGAGCTTCCCGAGTCGTCGCCATCAGAGGGCGAGCTCTTCTGCCCCTCGTTGGAGCGTCCCTCGTTGGAACGCTGCTCGCCGGAGCGCTGCTCCTCGCTGCGGTCACCGTTCTGCTTCGAGCGGTCTCCGGCGTCGGTGGAATCCGCGCCCTGCTCGGCTTCGGCCGGCGCCTCCCCATCGGCACGTGCAGGCTCATCAGCCCGCGACTCCGCCTCTGCTCCAGCTGTCTCGCCGGCATCCGCGGGGTCACCGGCCTCTGCCGACGCGGCAGCCTCACCGCGAGCGCCCCCGCCGTCCTTTATGAGCGCTACGCGGACCTTCTTCTTCGGCTTCTTCTTCTCCGATGAGGTGTCCTCGGTGCCCTTGGGCCCGTTCTCGTCGGGGGAAAAGCTACCGTCTGTCGATTGATTCTGGTTCTGGTCCTGGTTCTGATCGCCACCTGCAGTCTGCAACTCGAACTCCTGCTGTATATCTGTCGATCCGTCCACGCTGCTGTCCTCCCCGGGAGCACTTTCCCGAGTATCACCATTCTTTCGCACAAAAGCCATTGGAAACTCCAGACGGTTCTTAAGTGGTGGAATGCGTCATATGATGCGGACGAGTGCTAACACACTTCGTCCGCGGTTACACCTGTTTTATGCTTGATTTCGACGGAACGTGCTCTTGGACTAGAAGGTTCCCTGACAATATAGTCGGTCACCCCCATGCTGTCAAGCAACCTCCGAAAGAGCCTCGCGGACCAGAAGAAGGGCGCTGATCGCAGACCACCGCCGCACACGATCCCGGTCGCGGGGCAGAAACACATGCCTCGTCTCGAGAACCCGGCCGTCGAGCGCGACCGCAAGCCAGACCGTCCCGACGGGTTTCTCCTCCGTTCCTCCTTCGGGACCCGCTATGCCGGTGATAGCAACCGCTATTCCGGCTTCCCCGCCGCTGCGCTCAAGTGCGCCGAGCGCCATTTCCCCGGCCGTCTCCGGACTGACCGCACCGGTGTCCGCCAGCGTCTGTTCCGAGACGCCGAGGAGCCCGATCTTCGCCGTATTCGAGTACGCCACGAATCCGCCCCAGAACCCCTCGGAGCTGCCCGGCACGTCGGTCACCAGCTTTGCGACAAGCCCGCCGGTACAGGACTCCGCGCACACCAGTCGGCGCCCGGTTCGCCGCAGGTCATTCAGCACTACCTCGCCGATCTCCGCACGCCCCTCCACGATACGCTCGGCGCCGAGATCCCCGCGGAGCCGTGTGAAAAACGCCTGCCGGGCGGGCTCATCCCCGCCGCGCAGGCGCAGGAGGATCCGATATCCCTCGGTGTTCGTACCCCACCGCAGGCTCTCCGCGCCGTGACGTTGCAGAGCCTCTTCGAGCTCGGATTCCGGGACCATGAACGTCGTCGCCCAGGAAATCTCTTCCTCCCGCACGCCGAAACGGGCCCCGAGGATCGATCGCAGATGACGATCCACCATCGTCTGCAGCTCCCGCGGCGGACCGGGAAGCGCCACGACAGTGCACCCGTCGACCTCGCCGACGAATCCCGGAGCGGTTCCTGCCTCGTTGGGAATGACCTCGAAGCCCGCCGGGATGAGCGCCTGCTTGCGGTTGGTATCCGAGATCTTCCGGTGCGGAAACCGGTTCAACAACCACTCCCAGATATCCTCGTGGAACTCGAGCTCTACCTGCGCCGCTTCCGCTACCGCCTCTCTCGTAAGATCGTCGGACGTGGGGCCGAGGCCTCCGGTTATGATGACCGTGCCCACCCGCGGGAAGAGATCCAGGAACTCACGCCGATAGGCGTCCAGCTCGTCGGGTACGAGCGAGATTCTGTCGACCGTCGCACCGAGCTCTGTGAGCAGTTCCGAGAGGAACTTACCGTGACGATCGAGGGTTCTGCCTTCGGTCAGCTCGTCACCGACACAGAGAATCGCCGCTCTTGATTGTCGCTCAGACACGGTGGGCACTCTCAGACACGTTGCGCGGACTCTTTCAGCTGTTCCACCGGGGCGGAGAACACATCTATCGAGTCGGAGTTACGAAGCATGTCGCATTTGCCCTCGAAGACCACACCGTCGGCAATCCTGAGCTTCGCGGTGCGCACGTTTCCGTAAATCTTTCCCGTCGGGAGCATCTCCACCTTACGAGCTGCCTGAACGTTGCCGTGGACCTCACCGGCGATTACGATCGCATCGGCGGTTACATCGGCGCGTACGTAAGCGCCTTCCTCGATATAGAGAAAGCCCTCGGCGATGATTTCCCCCTCGAAACGGCCGCTGATCTTCACCGGCTGGGTGAATCGCATGCGGCCGTTGAACGACGTTCGCTTGCCGAGCCGCGTAGAAATGCGCGGCAGGTCCTTATTCTT
Organism: Spirochaetota bacterium; assembly: GCA_009908925.1. Taxonomy (GTDB): domain Bacteria; phylum Spirochaetota; class Spirochaetia; order DSM-27196; family PWMO01; genus JAAAOH01. Next base: position 23,099 of record JAAAOH010000125.1, read on the forward strand.
TCGTGCGTTTTTTGCCATCTGCTATTTCGTTTGCATGACGAACACGCCATCCCACTCCTCGGGAGGCGGGTTCTCGATGTAGTGCCGGCACCGCTCCGCGTACACGCGGGCGGGACCGTCGGAAGGGTCAACCTCGAGGGCCCGCTCAAAGCTTGCAAGCGCCTCCTCGAAGTTCATGAGCTTATAGTGCCTGCGCCCGTCGGCGAAGTGGTCCAGAACACGGCGCTTCTCTTCGGTTATCACCCCTTAATATCCCCCGGCTTCAGCCTCACGTCCGTCGGTCTCAGCCGTCGTGCAAGCCGGCCTGCCTCTGGTAATTGTCGAAATGCTTCTGGTACTTCTCTTCGAGCATCTCCAGGGTCGTCTCGCGGGCCTTTATCTCGTCGCCCTTGCTCTGCAATTCCTGGATCTCCTCTTCGAGACCCTCGAGTGTCGCGAGTGTGCCTTCGGATTCCTTTCGGACGAGCTCCACAAACTTCTTCACGCCCTCTTCATCCGAGGGGTCGAGCTCCTTCGCTGCGCTCAACAGTTCGTGCACCGGCTGGCGGAGGTGGCGCGTGAAGTATACCAGCGACTGATTCAGCGACTCTGCGACGGCTATCCGCCGCTCCCGTTCGATGACCTGCTGGGCGAGATCCCGATGGCGAAGCACCGCCTTGATGCGGGCAAGCACCTCGGAGAAGTTGAATGGCTTCGTGATGTAGTCTTCGATTCCGAGCTCGAAGCCCTCGATTTTGTCCTTCACGTCGTCCATGGCGGAGAACATGATGACCGGCACTTCTCTCACGTGCTCGTATTCTTCGTCCTGCTTGAGCGCACGGGTTACTTCCCACCCGGAGAGCTTTGGCATGATGTTGTCGAGGATGATGAGATCCGGCTCGATATCCGCCGCTATGTCGAGAGCTTCCTCACCGTCGCGCGCTTTCTCTACGGAGAAACCGAGCTTCGAGAGCATAACGTCGAAGAAGTCGAGATTGATCTGTTCGTCGTCGACGATGAGAATCGTTCCCTTATCGTCCATCGGAAGCACCTTTCCTTTTGATTGTCTCAGAACGACCGCCTGCTGTCAATCTGATCATTCCCCACCTGATAATTCCCGCCCCGAGTCCGAGAACTGAAAGAGCCACTGCACCCCAGGCTGCCCAGTCGCCCCATCGCGTGTAGAGCGTTGTACCTGCAGTGTAGACCGGAACATCGCGAACCATATAGTCCTCGGTGAACGGCTCGAGCAAGCCCTGCATTCGGCCGTTCGGATCGATCACGGTGGTCATACCGCTGTTCGTGCTTCGGATCACCGAGCGCTGATTCTCGGTTGCGCGGAATACCGCCATCGCCATGTGCTGCATCTGCGCCGGCACGGAATAGGACCATCCGTCGTTGGTAAGGTTCACGATGACCTCGGCGCCGCGACGCACGAACTCGCGTGACAGATACCCGAATGTGTCCTCGAAGCAGATCGGCGTGGAAAACTTCACCCCGTCGCTCTCGAAAATGGTGTACTCCTGCCCCGCAGCCCAGAACGTCGTGTCGTTTTCCACGAGAAGGCGATGGAGCCTGGGAAACGAGCGCTGGTAGGGGAAGTGCTCGGTGAAGGGAACGAGGTGAAGCTTTCGGTACACGCGCCGGAACTCCCCGTTGTCATGGAGCAGAACCGCATTGTGGTCCACCCGCTCGAGCTCACCGTCGAGGTTCCGGCTGAGCACCGCGTCGCTGTTCCCGATGACGAACGGGACCGCCTGCACGCCCAGATAGGCGCGAAGCTCATCGACGAGCTGGTACACCTCCGGATCCTGACGATAGCGCGTGTGGAAACCGATGGCCGGCACGAAGGACGTCTCCGACCACACCACCACGTCAGGGTCGTCCCCGAGCGCGGCGTTACTCTGTCGAATGAGAGCGGTGAGAGAATCCCGATAGGCCTCGAGGCCGCCACGCCAGGGGTCGATGTTCTGCTGCACCATCGCCACCCGCCAGCTCCGCGCATCCGAGTAATCGACGCGCGCGGCGAAGCCGTAGCCGAGGGCAATTGCAAACAGAGCTATGTAGGCGGCCGCGTCCATGCGGTGGGTGCGAACGAACTCACCGAATCGCCGTGGACCCTGTCTCATGCCGGCGGCAATGAAAGCGGAGGGGAACACGACCAGCAGTGAGACGCCCCAGACTCCGGTGAGCGCGGAAAGACGCACAAGCGGGCTGAAGAGATACTGGCTGTAGCCGACAATTCCGTAGGCATAGCCGAGGAAGCCCTGAAGCCTGAGGTATTCATACGCGATCCAGATCGCTATCTGCAGCAGATAGCCGTAGCGCGGGAACAGCCTGTCGGCCAGCTTCAACAGTGGGAATAGCAGCAGGAAGTAGACTGCGTAGATCACGGGGACAATGAAGATTGCCAGCGGATGAAAGTTGAGCAGCCAGTAGTTGAGCAGCGAGTAGGTTACAAACCCGTACAGCGCCCCGTACAGCCACACCGTCGACCACCGACTCCGTCGGACGACCATGAACAGTGGAACGAGAGCAATGTACGCAAGGGGGAACCATCCCCAGTCCGATACGAGACTCGGGAAGGCGAACGAGAAGAGAGCGGCCGACGCGACGATCAGGGCGAGGTCCGTGAGCAGCTCGGCACTGCGTGTCGAAATTGTACTCTGCAGACTGCCGCGCGAAGCCGCTAGCTCCTTAGCGACCATGAAGCGTCTTTGAGCTCTTTCCCGGGTCGAAAGACGACGACCCCATGATTCTGAACACTGACGGTTTCGCCGGTCTTCGGATTGCGCGCCCGCTCACGACCCTTTCGGGTGCGGATCTCGAATGTGCCGAACCCGCGAAACTCAACGACACGGTCCTCGAGCAACGCGCCTTTCACCTGAGAAAAGAAGGAGTCGATGATACGCTGTATCTCCTTCTTGCTGACGTCGCTCGTTTCGGCGATATTATCGACAATTTCAGCTTTGGTAAGCTTGTCCTTTGCCACGTGCGCTCCTAACGCGGAAGATGGCAGCTCGACGCAAGAGGAAGCTCACCTAGAGGGCGTTGAGCTTTTTCCGAAGACGAGATTTTGTGCGAGCTGCGGTGTTCTTGTGATATACGCCTTTGCCGGACGCCGTATCGATGAGCTTGGTCACCGACTGCAGGCGAGTTTCCGCCGCGGACTTGTCTTTACCGTCGACCGCTTCGAGAAAACTGCGGATTTCCGAACGTACTTTGCTGCGCATCACGCGGTTACGCATGCGGCGTTTCTGGCTCTGCCGATAGCGCTTGGCTGCAGATCCCTTTAATACCAAGACTTACTCCTTCAATTCTTGTCCTTCAATGAGGCTGTAACGTATCAAATCCCGCACCTCCTGTCAAGCAAAGGCCCGGCCCTTTCTTTTCCCCCGGTATCATTGTACTTTTACGTCATCTATGTTGGGCGAGTATCGTACCCTCCTGCCCTTCGTCAGAAAATACCGATGGTACTACATTTTCGGGGTTTTGACGCTGGTTGTAACGAGCGGGGGGCAGCTTTTCATCCCGCAATTGATCCGCCGGGCAATAGACACAATGACTGTCACCGGCTTTTCTCTCTCGACGGTAGGGCGCTACATGGTGATGCTCGTCGCCCTCGCGGCGGTTATCGCGGCCGCCCGCTTCGGGTGGCGGTACTTCCTGCACGGTGCCTCGCGCCGGATCGAGGCCGAGCTGCGCGAGCAGCTGTTCGGCAATCTGCTGAACCTCTCGTCCAGCTACTATCGCGAGACCACCACCGGCGACCTCATGGCCCGCGCCACCAACGATCTCAAGAACGTTCGCATGGCCGCGGGGATGGGCCTCGTGGCCTTTGTAGACGGGGTCTTCATGACCCTGGCAATCCTCATCATCCTCTTTTCGCGCCACCCCCGCCTGACACTCATTGTCGTGCTTCCCCTGCCCTTCGTCACCGTCGCCATACTGTTTGCAGGACGCCTGATGTCGAGGCTGTTCCGACGGGTGCAGGAGAGCTTTGCCGAGCTCAGCTCCGACGTGCAGGAGTCGGTCACCGGCGTGCGGGTCATCAAGACCTTCGGAAAGGAAGGCTACTTCAATCGCCGCTTCGCGGACTCCAACGATGAATACCAGCGCCGGAACCTCGCCTACGTGCGGGTGCAGGGAATGTTCTTCCCTGCGGTCACCTTTCTCTCGGGACTGACCTCCCTTCTTCTGCTGCGCTTCGGCGGGGCGGCGGTCGTGCTCGGCACCGTAACGCCGGGTGAGTTCGTGGCCACCCTCACCTACCTCGAAATGCTCGTCTGGCCGATGATGGGCGCGGGCTTTCTCGTGAACCTCATCGCACGAGGCGGGGCGTCGCTCAAACGCCTCAACGCCGTAATCGACCGCGAGCCGGATATCCGCAGCCCCGAGCGGCCGGTGACCACGGTCGATTCCAGCAGCGTCAGCGTACGGGGGCTAAGTTACCGCTACACCGAGGACGGCGATGAGGCGCTCTCCGACATCGACCTCGAGGTACCTGCCGGGCAGACCGTCGGAATCCTCGGGCGCACCGGCGCGGGAAAGTCCACCCTCGTGTCCCTGTTTCCGCGCATACTCGACCCGCCGCCGGGCACTGTGTTCGTGGGATCGCACGATGTACGGAACTATGACCTGCAGGCGCTTAGAAGCGCCTTCGCGGTGGTCCCCCAGGACACCTTCCTCTTCTCGGCAACGATTTCGGAAAACATACGGTTCGCCGCCGAGGCCGCCGGAGACGAGCTGGTATCACGCGCGGCGGATATCTCGACGATAAGCCGCGATCTCGCGGATTTCCCCGATGGGTGGGAGACCCTGGTCGGCGAGCGCGGGGTCACCCTTTCCGGGGGGCAGAAGCAGCGCGTTGCCATCTCCAGGGCGCTTGCGGCACAACGGCCCATCCTGGTGCTCGATGACGCCCTCTCGGCGGTGGACACCGAGAGCGAGGAGAAGATCCTCTCGCGGCTTATGTCAGAACGGCATGGAATGACCAACATCATCATCGCGCATCGTGTGTCGGCGCTGTCGCGCAGCGACTACATATACGTGCTCGACGAGGGCCGTATCATTCAGCGCGGTACACACGATGAGCTGATTTCGGCGGCGGGCATGTACCGCGACATCCACGAGCTGCAGCAGGCCGAATCGCGCGAGGAAACGCATCCGGGAGGCCCGCGTGGATGAGGAAAAGGTAATCACCGGATACGATCCCGACGTCGTTCGCCGGCTCTTCGCCTTTGTGCGACCTCATCTGCGTGTACTCATCACCGCCGTCGTGGCGCTCGCGGTGGCGACCGCCGCGGAGCTCGCGTTGCCGGTGGTTATTCAGCGGGCCGTCGACCAGGACCTCCTTGCCGACTACCTCCGCGGTGATGCCGAAGATATGCAGAGCGTTGCCTCGGGACACGCCGGCATTGATCCCATCGTCATAGGCGAGACAGCCTACGTTCTCGAGAGCTCCCTCACCGCCCTCGCCGGCGTGAATAAACGCGGTCTGCAGGAGCGCGGCATGCTCTCCGAGCGCTCTCATTACGTGTTTCGCCTCGAAAATGCCCGCGACCGCGCCGTTGTTGCCGCCTATCCGGATATCTTCACCGTCGGCGGCGAAGATGCGATCTATGCCGCCGCGCCGACTGCGGACCTCTCCATTCTGACCGAGGAGGAGCTACGCAGCATCCGGTCCGCGGACCTCCGGGCGGTATCGAGGAAGAGCGTGCTCTTTCTCGGTCTGCTGGTCACGGTATTCGTGTTCACCTTCGCGCAGGTCTATCTCATGGCGGCGACCGGACAGCGCGTAATGAAGGACCTTCGCACGCAGCTCTACGACCACGTCATCCGCCAGCGCCTGGCCTTCCTCCATCGAAACCCCGTCGGCCGTCTCGTCACGCGTATCACCAACGATGTGGAGACGATAAACGAGCTCTTCACGAACGTCCTCGCGAATCTGCTGAAGAATGTTTCCATTATGGTCGGCGTGGTGATTACCGTGTTCCTGCTCAGCCGCCGCCTCGGTCTCATCGTCATCTCCACCCTGCCCCCGGTGCTGGTGGTCACCTGGTTCTTTCGCACCTACGCGCGAAATGCATTTCGAAACGTTCGCCTCTGGGTCTCCCGCGTAAACGCCTTCCTCTCCGAGCACATCTCGGGAATGACCGTCGTTCAACTCTTCACCCAGGAAGGCCGGGTGGGAAAGAAGTTCCGGGATCGAAACGAGTCACTTCTCGGCGCGAGTCTGGGGGAGATGTATGTCTTCGCGACCTTCCGACCCATCATCGACCTGCTCTCCTCCGCCTCGGTGGCGGTGGTGATCTATCTCGGGGCGGCCTCGGTGCTCGAGGGAGTCGTTACCCTCGGGATGCTCATCGCGGGGATCGAGCTCATCCGGCGGTTCTACCGCCAGCTCATGTCCATATCCGAGCAGTTCGTCGTGTTACAGAGCGCACTGGCCGGCGGAGAGCGCATCCTCGAGCTTCTCTCCGACAAGCAGCGCATCCCCGACGAGGGAACCACCCCGCCGCCCGCGCCGGTCGCGGGAGAAATCGTCTTCGATGACGTGACCTTCTCCTACCGCCCCGGTGAGCCGGTACTACGAAACCTCAGTTTCCGGATTCCGCCGGGCAACAGCGTGGCCATTGTCGGCTATACGGGAGCGGGAAAAACCACTATTGCCAACCTCCTTTCGCGGCTCTGGGATATTGAAAGCGGTCGGATTCTCATAGACGGAGTCGACATCCGCGACATGCCCATTGACGAGCTTCGAGGACTCGTGCAGCCCATCGATCAGGACGTATTCATCTTTCGGGACACTATCCGGGAGAACATTGCGCTGGGAGAAAACTTCCAGGACGGGCGCCTGGAACGGGCCGCAGAGGCGGTCCAGGCCGATGCCTTCGTGCAGCGGCTGCCCGAAGGCTACAACACGCGGCTCGACGAGCGGGGGGCAAACCTCTCAGTCGGCCAGCGTCAGCTCGTGTCCTTCGCGCGGGTGGTCGCCCACGACCCGGCCATCATCATCCTCGATGAGGCAACGTCGAGCGTGGATACCGAAACGGAGCGCCTCATCCAGCACGGCATGCAGGCACTTCTCCGGGACCGCACCTCCCTCGTCATCGCCCATCGACTGTCCACCATCAAGAATGCCGACCGGATTCTGGTTCTCTCACACGGGGAGATCGTCGAACAGGGAACGCATGAGGAGCTACTCGACGAGGACGGGGTCTACGCTCATCTCTACCGTCTGCAGTACAGCGGCGGTTGAGTACGGGAGAAGTCGACCCAGGCCCCCGGGAAGGGACCGGACGCGCCCCTATTCGACGGGTATGCTCTCGCCGCTGATGCTCCAGCGACGTCCGTCGCGATCGTAGGAAAGCTGCTCGCCGGATATGGTGATGTAGCGCCCCTCATCCCGCGAGAACAGGCGCACTCGATTGGAGATTACGTTCACATCGCAGACCTGAAAGTTGCTTCCATCGTAGGTTATGCGTGCTCCGTCATTCGGCAGCTTCTGCTTCTGCTCGGTGTAATGATCGTACTCATAGGCGAGGCAGCACAGAAGTCGGCCGCAGGGACCGGATATCTTCATCGAGTTGAGAGAGAGGTTCTGCACCTTCGCCATCTTGATCGAGACAGGCCGCAACTTATCGGTCAGTCCGTGGCAGCACAGGACGCGTCCACACACCCCGGTGCCGCCGAGCACGCGGGAATCATCGCGCACCCCGATCTGGCGCAGCTCTATTCGCATCCGGAACTCCGACACAAGATCCTTGACGAGGTCTCGAAAATCCACGCGTGACTCCGCGGTGAAGAAGAACAGGATCTTCGGTTCGTCGAGGACATAGTGGGAGCTGACAAGCTTCATGGCCAGACCGTGGCTGTCGATCTTCTGCCGGCATACCTCGAATGCCTCTTCCTCCCGGCGCAGGTTGTCCTCGAACCGGGCAACATCGGCGTCGACCGCGACCCGCAGGATTTCCCGCTCCTGATCCCACGAAGCGGAGTTCTCCTCCTGCACCGGTCCGAGAACACGGGCGATGTCGCCGCCGTAGCGGGTGTTCACGACCAACAGGTCGCCACAGTTCACCTCGGCGACGTCGCTGTCTTCACCCAGCCGGCAGAGCTCGGTCTCGCTGGAGTGCAGAACCTTCACGACGAACGGAGTATCTTTACCTATCACATCGCAGAGCCCGCAGGATGCGTGGGTTGATGGTGAGGCGTTGAGTACGCCATGCAGACTATCGGCCATGGGTGTCCTTTCCTTCAGTGCGAGAGATCGACGAGCAGCCCGTGGATCTCTTCGACTCGGCTCATCAGCTCCATTTGCGAGCCCTGGCTCTGCAGCATTCCCTGCACGAGCCGATCAAGTTTCTGATCGATCACCTGGACGATGGAGAAGCGCTTTCGGTTCAGGACGTTGCCGCCTGACGTGTGCTCTTCGACGTTGAGGGTTCGTGACACGGTCCGGCGCACGAATGATTTCACCGCCTCGCGATAGTTCTGGACCGCGGTGAACGTACCCTTCTGCAACAGCTCGTCACCGAGCTCGTGAATGGAGTCCAGGAGCTGCTCTATCTCTTCCGAGCTTACATCGTCACGAGAGTTCGGGTCAAAGGCCGGTTCTTCGACTTCCCGCTGAAAGATGGATCCGAAGTCGGGCGCTTTCGGTGCCTCGCCACCGCGTGCCCGTTCGCGTCGAGCGTTTCGACGAAACGAGAAGAAGCCGTCGTTTTCGATGCGTTCCATTGCCGCCATATGGGCTACCTGCTCGGAAGCCGGGATACTGAGGACCGCGCAGCCTGATCCACAGACCGGCCCGCGTATCGCCCGGCCCCGGGGATCGCGAAATTGCTGATCGGGGAGGGCTCAGGCCGCGAAACCTCACCCTCTCCACGTATCGCGAGAGTCCCGTCGATCACGACGCCCTCCTCGACAATCAGGCGGGGAGCGTAGATGTCGCCGACCACCATGGCGGAGGAAAGGATGATAACCTTTTCGCTGGAGGAGATGGTTCCCCTCACGATCCCGCCGACGACAACCGTACCGGCGTCGATGTTACAGTCGGCTCGACCGTCCTTGCCGACGAGCACCTTCCCTTTTGTCTTGATGGATCCGGAGAAATCGCCGTCGATGCGCAGCAGCCCGGCAAGCTCGAGGTGGCCGCGAAAGTGGGTACCTTCGCCGACGATTGAGTTAATGAACGAATCTTCGGAGTTGTACCCCATGTAAAGATCTTACCTGTCAGCGTATCCGGTTTCCGGACCACCGTTTGAAATCATTTGAAATCTTGAGGAACGCGGATGGATCGACCACGTCGGTGCCAAGCCAGATCTGAAAGTCCAGGTGAGGACCCGTCGAAAGACCGGTATTGCCGAGACGACCGATGCGCTGGCCCTGGAACACCTCATCCCCTTCGGAAACGTCCACTGTCTGGAGGTGGGAATAGCGCGTGCGGAACCCGTACTTGTGCCGCACCCACATGTACAATCCGTAGCCCGGGTCTACACCGAGCTCCACAACCTTGCCGTTTGCCGTGGCAACCACCGGGATACCGGGCGAGCCGGCGATGTCGAATCCCTTGTGGAGGTACCACTGGTGCGTTACCGGGTGGATGTTCGGTCCGAACTCCATGGTCACGCGGCCCAGGCCGGAGGCAAGCGGCCACCTGTTCGGTATATCCGAGAGTAACTGCTTCTGCGCTTCGAGTACCTGTTGGATGTCCTGCAGGGGGCGGACAGACGCCTCGAGCATGCTGGCGAGGTTCTCAAGCTCCTGGATTTCCTCGATCTCGCCGGGAGCCACCTCGCGAACATTCAGGAATGCCGAGAGATCCCCACCGGAGTCCTCTTCGGACGAAAGTTGATCCTCTGAGGCGAGGTCCAGCCCTTCGAGCGTCTGAGAAAGTGACTGGCTGAAGACTTCGGCGACCTTCGAGACCTCCGCTACTTCATCGCGGACGGCTTCAAGGCTCGCCTCGGTTGTGCTGAGGGCCTCCGACTTCTGGGTGATGAGGCGTGAGGAGCCCGAGAAAACGGTGGAGAGGTAGAAAAAGCCACCGATCAGCCCCACGATAACGAGACCAATGAATGCGATGGCGAAGGTGTTGATCTGGAAGTTGACGACGCGCTTTTCGGAGTGGGGAATGAACATGACTGTGAATCGCTGCTTGCCGAGCTTCACAAAGCCCGTTACGACCTTCGTCACACCGGCGGCCGCACGCTGCACGATTCTCAATACCGGAGAATGACCGGCAGTTCTGTCATGAGTAGTATCCGAATTCGCTGGCAAGGTCCTCTCCTCTTCCCACATTATCGGCACGAGTTGGCCGCAATTCTCCTCTTTAAGCGAACTTAGCATGCCCCTCGAGCTTTGTCAAACACACCAATAGTGTTCAAAGTTGACTAGCGGGCCGGGTCGTGCTATGTTTTCGCAAGAACTGGCCTACAAGTTCGATACCCTTTCATCAACGGAAGTACTATGAAACTGTTTGATTCCCACGCCCATATCGGGTTGATTAATGAAGACCCGATCGAACAGCTTATGATCGTTCAGGAAGCTCGCCAGGCCGGCGTGCAGGGAATTCTGAGCATCTGCAATAATCTGCGGGACTTCTTCCAGGTCTATGACAACCTCAAAACGGCCACGCACGTATATCACAGTGTCGGGGTATCACCATCCGAAGTCGTCAATCCCGGCAAGGATTGGGAGATGCAGGTCGAGGAAGGCAGCAAGCTCGACCGTGTCGTGGCCGTCGGCGAGACAGGCCTGGACTACTATAGAAAATTCGGCAATAAGGATGCGCAGGTCGAGTTGTTCATTCGCCAGCTCGAGCTCGCGGCAAAGCTGGACCTGCCGGTTGTCATCCATAACCGCGAAGCCGGACAGGACGTGCTGGAAATTCTCACCGATCGCATCCCGGCGCGCGGCGGCGTTCTGCACTGTTACTCCGAAGACTGGAACTACGCCGAGCAGGCGCTGGAGCTGCCCCTCTATATATCGTTCGCCGGAAACGTGACGTATCGCAATGCGCGCAATCTCCACGAAACGGCTAAGAATATGCCCCTCGACCGGATCCTCATCGAGTCCGAGAGCCCCTTCATGGTGCCTGCCGCCCATCGGGGCAAGCGAAACCGGCCCTCCTATCTCGTGGAAACCCTCAAGTTCATTGCGGAACTCCGCGAGCAACCGGAAGAAGAAGTCGCCGAGGCTCTTTACGAGAACTCACGGAGGCTCTTCAACATAGGCTGACAAGCCGCGCGCTTGACCGCCCCCACGGAAACGAGTACAAACACTCAAAATGCGCACCTCCGACGGCCGTTGCAGCCGTGGGTAGGACGCGGGGAGTGTGAGTGCGAGTCTTCTTCGTCGGAACAACCACAGTTGAGCACGCCCTACTGTGGCGACTATCAGCAAGCCGGCGCATTGCCGGTCTCTACTGCGCGTCGCCGGGACCGGCCAGACTCGGTCTTGCGAAACTCCTCGCCGGCGGACGAATGAACGTCGGGGAGCTCGCGGCGGCCTGCAACGCTCACCGCGTTGACCTCGCGATTCTCCGCTCCGGCGATGAGCTAACCTCTGCCCTCTCACACGCGCTCTCGGAGGCGGGCATCACCGTCCTCGGCACAGCTGAGCTCGATGAGCGGATCGCGCTCGCCGAGGGTATACTCGAGTCGGACGGTCTCATGCAGAAGCCGCGGCCCGGGCCAGCGGGGGCCGTCGGGACAGCCGAAGGGATCGAGGCACCCGAGCTCTCGGTGTTCGCGCTCACCGACGGTACGACCGCGCGCGTGTTTCCCGCCTGCGAGCGTCACGCGGCAACAGGCAGACATCGGCCGGCAGGCGTTCCTCAGAGCGCGGGCGCCGTGGCACCGGTCCCCTGGGCCGATACCGCCCTCACCGGACGCATCGAGCGCGATATCGTCAATAGAACGGTCGAGACCCTCGGGTCGGCCGGCTTTCTCCACCGGGGTATCATCCGCTTCACTGTGAGAGTCTCCGCCGACGGGCCTCTCGTTGAGTGCGTGCGTTTCGGACTCTCAGAGCCCGAAACGTCGGTGCTTATGCCACTTCTCGACATCGACCTCGGGACGGTACTCGAGGCAGTCGTCGAGGGCAAGCTGAGCTCAGTGCCCTTCAGCTTCCGCAACGGCTCTGCGATCGCAATAGTCCTGACCAATGACACGGAGGTATCTCTCCCGATTGCGAAGCCGGTTGTTGCAGTCCCGGGGTTCGAGGCTCGTGATACCATCGTGTTTCTCGCTGAGCACGAGGGGGGACCGCGGTCTCTGACTGTCCCGCCCGGGGGCTCACTTACGGCCGTAGGTATAGGCCGGGATGCCCTCCGCGCGCGCGACCGCGCCATGCGGCTTGCCGGCGAGTTGTCAGAATCGGGATTCTCTTTCAGTAAAGAAGTCGGACAGGATATGTTTCGCTGACATCTTCCCGTTTCGCCGCGACTATCCGTCTCGCCGGCGCATTTCGTACATCAGGATGCCCGCCGCGACGGATACATTGAGGGAATCGACGTGACCACGGGTGGGTATGGAGACGAGCTCGTCACACCGCTCGCGCACAAGGCGGCTGAGGCCCTCTCCTTCGCTCCCGAGCACCAGTGCGACACGACCGGTAAGGTTCAACGAGGACACAGCAGTGCCGTCCGTGGCTGCACCGTAGACCCAGAAATCGGCGTCCTGCAACCGGTCAAGCGCCTGGGCGATGTTGGAAACCGTGAGACGGGGCACGTAGGCCGCGGCACCGGCAGAGGTTCTGGTGAGAGTCGCCGTGTCGGGGGCCGCTCGCCGTTCCCGGCTGATGACGAGGTCCGCACCGAACTGATCGGCGCTGCGCAGTATCGCACCGACATTGTGCGGATCGGTGATACCATCGAGCACGACGGCCAGGGAGACCGTTGCCTCGAGCGTCGTCAGAAAGCCCTCGAGCGTCTTCGGGCTTCCTTTTGGGGCCGCGGTGCCGACCAACACCGCTCCGCGGGCCTCCCCGCCGCCGAGACGGGCGAGGTCGTCTGGACCGACGTGCTCAACGGGCAGCCCCCGCTCGCGTGCCTGCTCCTCGATGTCACGTGCTTTCCTGTTCCGGCCCGCAATGTAGACCGTTCCCGAAAGGCGTGAGCTTCTGAGCGCCTCGAACACCGCGTGATAGCCGGAGTAGACGCTTCGCCCCCCACCGCCGGCTCCGGCTCCGGCTCCCGCTGCGGCTCCCGTTGCGGCTCCGGCTCCGGCGTCGCTGCCGGCGCCGTGGTCAGCGGGGCTGCTGCCGCCCG
>JAAAOH010000071.1 GCA_009908925.1 Spirochaetota bacterium
CGGCCTCTAAGACGAGGATGTCCGTGTCGGAGAGCTCCGCGTAGACATCGCCCCGGGTACCGGCGATGACGACGCTGCCGTTCTCGTTCTCGATGTACAGCTCGGTCCCGTACGGGACGGCGACACGGAACTCTCCCCCACCCTCGACGGTGAGCTCGAGTTCCTCGTCGTCCTGCTCGCGCGCCGTGTAGCCATCATCAAAAACAATGTCCGACCGCTCCATCCCGCGCACGAGGATGCGCGTGTCCTCGGCGTATATCGAGACCGCGCGAATGCCTGTGGCGTCACCACGCGCGTCGGGCTCGCGGTCGTCGGATTCTCCGACTGTGATGCAGGAGGCAAGCACGAGCACGGCGAACGCGAGCGGCATAAAAAGCAGACGTCTCATTGGTTGTGATTATACCCTCGCGGCGTCCCTTGGCAAGGAGTTCTTGACGTTGGGCGCTGCTTCACCGCCCCCCGAAAAACTGGTTGAGGATTCCCTGCTCACCCTTCTCACGCCCGGCGCCGGCCATCGAGCTCCGCACCACCCGCTCGGCGAGACGGGAAAACGGGAGGCTCTGCAGCCACACGGTGCCGGTGCCTCGCAGCCGCGCGAGGAACAGCCCTTCACCGCCGAAGAGCATCGACTTCAGGTTCCCGGCACGCTCGATGTCGTAATCGATGGTATCGGTGAACGCGGCGAGACAACCGGTATCGACGCGCAGGGTCTCCCCCCGCAGCTCCTTCTTCACCACTGTCCCTCCGATGTGGATGAACGCGCGGCCGTCGCCGGAAAGCTTTTCGAGGATGAAGCCCTCGCCGCCGAAGAACCCCGCACCGAGCCGCTTGTTGAAGGCGATGCTCAGCCGTGTGCCGAGCGCTGCGGCGAGGAAGGCATCCTTCTGACAGAGCAGGTTCCCGCCGTACTCTGAGAGCTCGATCGGGAGAATCTTCCCCGGATAGGGCGCGGCAAAGGCCACACGCCGCTTCCCGGTCGAAACGTTCTCGAAATGCGCAACGAACAGCGATTCTCCGCTGAGCGCACGCATACCGGCGTTCATCACGTTCTTGAGGAAGCCGGTTCCGACCTCGCTCCCATCACCCATGCGCGCGGTGCCTTCGATCCCGTCCTCCATGTAGTTCATCGCGCCGGCCTCGGCGATGACCACCTCCCCGGGATCGAGCTCCACCTCGACGATCTGCATGTCGTCACCAATGATCTCGTAGTCGACTTCGTGGCTCTTCATATTCGCGTTCCTCCCTCATGTGTGTGGCCTCATTATACGCGCCGGTCGCCGGGCCGAAAACTTGCGTGCCCCCACCCTTCATGCTATATTCAGTGAGCACCGCTCTCAACAATAAGGAGAGAAACAAATTGACACACGAATTTGACGCAGTGATCGTCGGGGCCGGCGGCGCCGGGCTCTATGCGGCACTCGAGGCAAGCAAGACTGCGAAAACAGCCGTCCTCTCAAAGCTCTACCCCATGCGCAGCCACACGGGCGCGGCTCAGGGCGGCATCGGCGCCGCACTCGGAAACGTGGACGAGGATAGTCCCGAATGGCATGCTTTTGACACGGTGAAAGGCGGCGATTATCTCGTCGACCAGCAGGCGGCGAAGATCCTGGCCGAAGAAGCCGTCCAGGCAGTCTATGATCTGGAGAACCGCGGTCTGCCGTTCTCCAGAACACCGGAAGGCAAGATCGATCAACGCCGGTTCGGCGGACACACGCACAACTTCGGCAAGGGGCCGGTACGGCGGTCCTGCTACGCCGCCGATCGCACGGGTCACATGATTCTGCAGACCCTCTATCAGCAGTGCATCAAGAACGACGTCCACTTCTACGACGAGTTTCAGGTCGTCGAGGTGATCATGGACGGAACGCGCGTCGCGGGCCTCGTCACTTTCGAGCTCGCCACCGGCGAAATCCACATTTTCCGCGCCAAGGCGGTGCTCTTTGCCACCGGCGGCTTCGGGAGGATGTTCAGCATCACCTCCAACGCGCTTGCGAACACCGGGGACGGCCCCGCCGTTCTTGCCCGCGCCGGAATCCCTCTCGAAGACATGGAGTTCTTCCAGTTCCATCCCACCGGCATCCTGGGCATGGGCATCCTCATCACCGAGGGCGTCCGTGGTGAGGGCGGTATCCTCAAGAACAACAAGGGCGAGCGCTTCATGGAGCGCTATGCGCCGACGATGCTCGATCTCGCCCCGCGTGACATGGTCTCGCGGGCCATCATCACCGAGATTCAGGAAGGCCGCGGCATGCGCGGCGATCGCAAAATAAACGACTACGTGATGCTCGACGCAAGTCATCTGGGTCGCGACACCGTGTACAAGAAAATCCCCGACATCGCGGACTTCTGCAAGACCTATCTCGATGTCGACCCGGCCGAGGAGGCCATGCCGGTGCAGCCCACCGCGCACTACGCCATGGGCGGTATCCCCACCGACGTGGACGGACGCGTCTGCACCGACGACGTCGTCTACGAGGGTCTCTACGCCGCCGGTGAGGCGGCCTGCGTATCGGTCCACGGCGCGAACCGTCTCGGAACCAACAGCCTCGTCGACCTGGTGGTCTACGGCCGTCGCGCCGGGCGCCACGTGGCGGAGTTCGTGAAGGGCGCCGACATGCCGGCGCTTCCCGACGGCGCCGGCGATCATGCGCGAGAGAAGATCGCGAAGCTAAAAGGTTTGAAGGGTGAACACCCCGGTCCCCTCTTCGAGCACATGCAGGAAGTGATGATGGAGAAGGTCGGCGTGTACCGCAACGACGGGGACATGTCCCAGGCGGTCAATGAGGTGCAGAAGCTGCGCGAGCGCCTCCAGGGTGTGAGCGTCCAGGACGCCAACAGCTCGTTCAACCAGGAGGTTCTGTCCATCCTCGAGCTCGAAAACCTGCTCGACCTCTCGCTTATCACCGCCGCGTCGGCCCTCAACCGCACCGAGAGCCGCGGCGCGCACTCTCGCAAGGACTATCCCGACCGGGACGATCCGAACTGGCTCAAGCACACACTGGCATATCTGAAAGACGACGAGGTGACCATCGACTACAAGAAGGTGGACACGAGCATCTGGGAACCCAAGCCCAGAAAGTACTAGAGAATTTTCGGAGCCAAGGAGCCACCATGGACATTACACTTGCCATTGAACGATACAATCCCGAGACGGACGCCGAGCCCTATGTGAAAGAGTACACGGTCTCCGCGAAGCCGACCGACCGCGTCCTCGACGCCCTCATGGAGGTCTGGCGGAACTACGACGGGACGCTCACCTTCAGGAAGAGCTGCGCACACGGAGTGTGCGGATCCGATGCCATGCGCATAAACGGCACCGAGCGGCTTGCCTGCAAAACACTCGTAAAGGACGTCGTCACCGACACCGAGACAACCATCGAGATCCAGCCGCTGAAGCACCTGACCGTGCAGCGCGACCTCATGGTTGATCAGACCCCCTTCCTCGAGAACTTCCGCAGCGTCAAGCCGTTCATGCATCCCGCCGAGGCGGAGCCCAAAGCCGCGGAGTTTTTCCAGTCGCAGGAAGATCGCGAGGTCTTCGACGATGCAACCAAATGCATCAACTGTCAGGCCTGTTTCTCCGCCTGCCCCGTCCTCGACAAGAATCCGGAGTTCCTCGGCCCGGCTGCCATCGTCAACGCCGCACGCTTCGTCTTCGACAGCCGCGACAAGGGCCTCGAGCCGCGCCTTGCCGCTCTCGACACGCCGAACGGGGTGTGGCCCTGCGAGAATCATTTCCAGTGCACGCGAGTATGCCCGCGTGGAATCAAGGTTACCAAGCTCATCAACCTGACCAAGCGGGAAATCAAGAAATACAGAGAATCCAGAGGCGAAGAGACCGCTGAACCCAAGGAGTAGGAATGAAGATTCACGAGTATCAGGCAAAGGAGCTATTCGCCGAGTTCGGCATTCCCGTGGAGCCGCAGGAGGTAGTCGACAACGCCGCCGACGCGAAGAAGGCTGCGGAGAAGATCGGCGAAACGGTCGTGATCAAGGCCCAGGTTCTCGTGGGGGGCCGCGGCAAGGCCGGCGGCGTGAAGCTCGCGAAGACCCCCGACGAGGCTGAGAAGGCAGCCGCCGACATCCTCAAGCTCACCATCAAGGACATTCCCGTAGAGAAGGTGATGGTCACCCGCGCCGCGAAGATCGAGCAGGAGTTCTACGTCGGACTCACCACCGATCGCGCTGCGAAGCAGCTCATTCTCATGATGAGCCGCGAGGGCGGCGTCGAGATCGAGGAGCTCGCGGTCACGAACCCCGAGAAGATCATCCGCTTTCACATCAACCCGGCAGATGGAATCGACGACGCAGGGCTCAAGAAGGCACTCCAGGAGGTCTTCGAGAAGCCGGAGCTCGTCTCCCAGGCCGAGGATGCGGTGCGGAAGATGTACACGCTCTACCTCGAAAAGGACGCGTCGCTCGTCGAGATCAACCCCTACGCCCGCATCGACGGGAACACGCTCAAGGCGCTCGACGCGAAAATGAACTTCGACGACAACGCCATGTTCAAGCATCCGGATGTCGAGAAGATGCGAAACGCGGAGGAGTACTCCCAGGACGAAATCGACGCCCGGCAGGCGGGGCTGAGCTTCGTCAGCATGGACGGCGAGATCGGGTGCATCGTCAACGGCGCCGGGCTCGCAATGGCTACCATGGACATCATCAAGCTCTACGGCGGAACGCCGGCGAACTTCCTCGATGTCGGTGGCAGCTCGAATCCGGAGAAGGTCGTAAACGCCCTGCGGATCATCACCCGCAACCCGAAGGTGAAGGCGATTCTCATCAACATCTTCGGCGGAATCACGCGCTGCGACGACATCGCAAAGGGTATCCTGACCGCGATGGAGCAGATCGACCTCGACCTGCCGATGGTCATCCGGCTGATCGGCACCAATGATGAAGAAGGTCGCGCGATGCTCGCCGAAAAGGACATCTCCGCCTATCAGAAGCTTTCGGACGCCGTCGAGCAGGTCGTCAAGAGCGCCTAACCGAGGAAGGAAACACCCATGAGTATTCTTATCGATCAGAAAACGAACGTCATCGTACAGGGAATAACGGGGCGCGACGGCGGTTTTCACGCGCGCACGATGATCGGCGACGGCACGAAGATCGTCGCCGGGGTCACCCCGGGCAAGGGCGGCCAGCAGGCCGAGGGCGTACCGGTGTACAACAGCGTCTCCGACGCGATGAAAGAGCACCGCGTCGATGCATCGGTGATCTTCGTACCGGCGAAGTTCGCCACAGCGGCCATCCGCGAGGCTGCCGACGCCGGCGTCCCGCTGATCATCGCCATCACAGAAGGTGTGCCTGAGCTCGAAATGCTCGAGGCCTACCACTACGTGCGCGGCAAGGGCCTGCGGCTCATCGGGCCGAACTGCCCCGGGCTGATCTCCCCGGGAAAGAGCAAGATCGGCATCATGCCCTGGCGCATCCACAAAGAGGGCAACATCGGCGTCATCTCCCGAAGCGGAACCCTCACCTACGAGGTGGTCTACAACCTGACCACCAACGACATGGGGCAGTCGACATGCGTCGGCATCGGCGGTGATCCCATCGTCGGCTCGAACTTCATCGACATGCTCGAGCTCTTCGAGAAGGACCCGGATACTGCGGGTGTGGTGGTGATCGGTGAGATCGGCGGCGAGGATGAGGAAGCGGCGGCCGACTACATCAAGCAGCACATGTCCAAGCCGGTCGTCGCGTTCATTTCCGGGCGCACCGCGCCTCCGGGCAAGCGCATGGGCCACGCCGGCGCCATCATCTCCGGTGGCAAGGGAACTCCCGCGGCAAAGGTGCAGGCATTCGAGGATGCCGGTGTACCGGTGGCCGACAAGCCGGATGAGATTCCCGGTCTTCTCAAGGCGCGCCTCGGCTGATCGAGGCGCACCGCTGAAGCTCATCCCATTCCTGTGTTATTATGTCACCGATCGCAAGGGGGTATGTAACTTTGGATCGGAGCATGCTTGATTTATCGAGTGCGGAGTTCCTCGAGGGGCTCTACTGGAGCTGGCTCGAGGACCCGCAGAGCGTCCCGGAAGAATGGCGTAGCTATTTCGCGTCACTGGGAGAGGAGAGCGGAAACGGCGGCCCGTACCCGGGCCCGATTCCGCCAACGCACCCGGCCGCCGGCGGGGGAAACGGACACGCCGCGGGCGCGGTTGCGGCGGCCCCGGGCCAGGCGCCCGCCGAGACCGTGCCGCCCGGCGGGGCGGCGCCCGATCTGGCGGTCTATCGCCAGAGCCGCGTCGAGAGCCTCATCTGGGCGTACCGGGATGTCGGCTACATCTACGCTCACCTCAACCCGCTCGAGAACTACACCACCCCCGAGCTCAAATACATGTACATCACCATGGAGGGCAACTACGAGTCGCTCACCCTCGAGTCCTTCGGCCTGTCGGAGGATGACCTCGACGAAGAGGTGAACACCGGGCGGTACTTCGAGCCGAAACGCGCGCCCCTGCGGCAACTGCTGAGGATGCTTCGCCGGACGTACTGCGGCAGCCTCGGTGCGGAGATCCTCCATATTCAGAACAAACCCATGCGGCGCTGGCTCATCGAGCACCTCGAGAGTCCCGAGCGGCAACCGAAGTGGGACCGCGAGCGACGCACCCGGTTCCAGAAGGACCTCATCAAGGCTGAGGAGCTCGAGCGGTTCATCCATTCGAACTTCATCGGACAGAAGCGGTTTTCCCTCGAGGGTGGCGAGGCGCTGATACCGGCGCTGCGATACATCGTCGAGGCGGCGCCGGAGCATGGTGTACAGGAACTCGTGCTCGGTATGGCGCACCGCGGCCGCCTCAACGTGCTCACCAACGTGATGCGCAAGCAGCCGGCAGAGACCTTCAGCCACTTCACCGAAAACTACATGCCCCACACCTACGGCGGCAGCGGTGACGTGAAGTATCACCTCGGGCACAGCACCGACGTGGACGCCGAGAACGGCCGGACGGTGCACGTGAGCCTGGTCGCCAACCCGAGCCATCTCGAGTCGGTGGACCCGGTGGTCGAGGGTAAGACCCGCGGCATCCAGCGCCGTCGCGGTGACCGCAACCGCAAGAAGGTCATGCCCATCCTCATTCACGGTGACGCGGCCTTTTCGGGACAGGGCGTCGTGGCCGAAACGCTCAATCTCTCTCAGCTCAAGGGCTATCGCACGGGCGGCACCGTGCACATCATCCTCAATAATCAGATCGGCTTCACCACCGCTTCGCGGGATGCACGCTCGACCTTCTTCGCAACCGACATCGCGAAATCCATGCCCGTTCCCATTCTCCACGCCAACGGGGATGACATCGAGGCGGTCCTGCATGCCATTGACCTTGCTCTGCGATACCGGCAGAAGTTCGGCTACGACGCGGTGGTGGACATTCTCTGCTACCGGCGCCTCGGACACAACGAGGCCGACGAGCCCTCGTTTACCCATCCCATCATGTACAGCATCATCAAGAATCATGAGAGCGTGACCACCCGCTACGGGAAACAGGTCGCCGAAAACGGGGTGATGCCGAAGGAAGATCAGGACGCGTTCCGCGACCAGTACAAGAAAGCGTTGAAGAACGAGCTCGAGAAGGCCAAGCAGGGATACGAGCCCCATCTCGACGACGCATTCGAGCGGGGCGAGTGGGCGGACATAAACCGGGAGTACACCTTTGAACCCGCTGACACGAGCGTGGCGAAGGAGCGCCTGAGGAAGATCGGAGAGGTGCTCACCACGATTCCCGAAGACTTTCACGTGCACCCGAAGCTGAAACGCTTCGTGAAAGACCGCAGCGAGCGGGTCGAGAGCGGACAGGACTTCGACTGGGCGCTGGCCGAGTCGATGGCGTTCGGCTCGTTACTTCTGGAGGGGCACCGTGTCCGCCTCAGCGGGGAGGACTCCGGCCGCGGCACCTTCAGCCAGCGCCACACCGTGTGGTGGGACGCGGAGACGGAGGTACCGACCACCTACGTTCCCCTCCAGCACATCGAGGAGGAGCAGGGTGCGTTCTCCGTCTATGACAGCCCGCTCTCGGAGTTTGCCGTACTCGGCTTCGACTACGGCTACTCTATCGCGCAGCCGAACTGCCTTGTTCTGTGGGAGGCACAGTTCGGCGACTTCGTAAACGGCGCACAGGTCATCATAGATCAGTTCATCGCCGCCGGTGAGTCGAAGTGGTTCCGCTCGAGCGGCCTGGTGATGCTGCTGCCTCACGGTTATGCCGGTCAGGGCCCGGAGCACTCCAGCGCCCACCTCGAACGCTTCCTCCAGCTCTCAGCCGAGGACAATCTTCAGGTGGTGAATCTCACCACGCCGGCGCAGTACTTTCACGCGCTGCGCAATCAGATCCATGCACCCTACCGCAAGCCGCTGATCGTCATGAGCCCCAAGAGCCTTCTCAGGCACAAAGCCTGTGTCTCGACACTCGACGACCTCGCCGCCGGAACCTTCCGGCACGTCCTCGACGACACGGGCGGCGGCCCCGGCGGCGGTGCAGCCGGGGCGACCGGCGAGGTGAAACGGCTCATACTCTGCTCCGGCAAGGTCTACTACGACCTCGACGCACGCAGGCAGGAGCGTGAGCGAACCGATGTTGCGATCGTTCGCATCGAACAGCTCTACCCCTTCCCCGAACATGATATCCGGGAGATCATATCCCGGTACGACGACGCCGACGAGGTAGTGTGGTGCCAGGAAGAGCCGGAGAACCGCGGGGCGTTCAGCTTCGTACGCGGGCCAATCGGGGACATTCTCTCCGATACCGGCCGCAGGCTGACATATGCCGGCCGGCCCCGCAGCGCGAGTCCCGCAACGGGCTCCCATGCGCAGCACACCGAAGAGCTCAAGCGCCTCCTCGATGAGGCGTTTGCCGAAACCGAGCAGAATGATTAACGAGGACGGATGATGAAGAGTGATGTAGTAGTCCCGGAGGTAGGCGAGTCGGTCTCAAGCGGTATTCTCGCGAGCTGGCTCAAGGAGAACGGTGAGACGGTCTCCGAGGGTGACGAGCTCTTCGAGCTCGAAACCGACAAGGCCACGCTGGCCGTTCCGGCACCCGCCGACGGGGTGCTCTCGATTCAGGTTGGCGAAGACACCGAAGTGCAGGTCGGCCAGACCGTCGGCGTCGTCGATTCAGAGGGCCAGGCGGCGGGCGGCGGCGGCGAGAGCGCCGACACCGCCGGCGCAGCCGACACCGCCGCGGCCGACACCGCCGGCGCGGAAGCCGCCGGGGGCGCGAGCGAGGACGATCTCGACGGCCTTTCACCGGCCGTACGGCGCATCGTCGCCGAGAACAACCTCGATGTCTCCGCAATCTCCGGCAGCGGCAAGGGCGGGCGCATCCTGAAGGAGGATGCACTCAAAGCGGTCGAGGAGCAGAAGGCCGGCAGCGGCGGCGCGGCGTCGGCCGCAGGCTCCGCTGCGGCCGACGCCGGGGCAGCCACTCGCGAGGCGGCACCCGCGAAGCAGGCCACGCCGGCTCCCGAGCGGAAAGCGGCGCCCGCAGTCCCCTCGAACGAGCGCCAGCGCCGCGTAAAGATGAGCACGCTCAGAAAGCGCATCGCCGAGAACATGGTGGCATCCAAACAGAACGCGGCGCACCTCACCACCTTCAACGAGGTGGACATGAGCCCCGTCTCCTCGCTTCGCAAGAGCTATCGCGATGAGTTCGAGCAGAAGTACGGTGTGAAGCTCGGGTTCATGTCGTTCTTCGTGAAGGCCGCGTGCGCGGCGCTCGCGGAATTCCCCGAGGTAAACGCCTTCGTCGACGGCGAGGAAATCGTCTACAACGATTACTACAACATCGG
>JAAAOH010000236.1 GCA_009908925.1 Spirochaetota bacterium
TTTCGCTTCTTCATGGCGATTCCGATGCATACAGCGGCACCGCCCCAGGTGAGAAGAAGCCCGAGAATCATGAAAATAACTGCTCCAGCAGACATAGTTTTGTCCTCCTTCTTCCGTTATTCCGAGAGCATCGACTCATCGGACCACTTCGCGCGGGAAATGGCGATGCCGATTATCACAGCGAGCGCCGCGACCAGCCAACCAAGAAGGATGACCTGCATCGTGGCGTAGCCGCCGTAGTTCTCGGTGAAGTTATTGATGAAGTTCTGGATGACGCTGATACCGAGAACGATCGGGGTGACGATCTTGATCATGAAGTTCCACCAGCCGCCGACCTGGAAGTCGGAGGTAGCGTTTGCATGCTCGCGAACGTCAGCCAGCTTGAACATGTAGCCGATGATGATGACCTCGGCCAGACCGGAGATCGCAACACCGAACTGGTTGATGAAGTAGTCGGCGATGTCGAGGATGTATAGCCCGCCACCGGTGGTATAGATCAGACTGATCACACCCGCGATGACCGTGTACCAGATAACCACCTTCTTGCGCGGTGCGTTCAGCTTATCGGAGAGCGAGCGCACGACGACCTCGTTGATCGAGATGAACGAGGACAGACCAGCGAAGGTCAGCGCGAGGAAGAAGAGCAGTCCGACGAGCACGCTCATGGTCGGCAGCTGGTTGATTGCCGCCGGGATGGTCGCGAACGCCAGGAACACACCGGAGAGGTTGTCCGGAAGCTCTCCGCCCGCCTGGTTCATGAGGTAACCGACGATGCTGAATACTGCAATACCGGCGACGATGCTGAAGCCGGAGTTCAGGAGTGCGGTCATGAACCCGTTGTTGACGATGTCTGCGTCATCGGGCAGGTAGCTCGAGTAGGTGATCATGATCGCGAAGGCGATACTCAGGGTGAAGAAGATCTGCCCGTATGCAGCAACCCAGACACCGGCATCCATTATCTGTGAAAAGTCCGGTCGGAACAGCATCTCGAGGCCGTCCGCAGCGCCCGGAAGGGTAAGGCCGCGAACGAGGATGATGAGCAGCATGAAGATGAGCAGCGGCATGAAGATCTTGTTTGCCCGCTCGATACCATTCTTGACGCCGGCGTAGAGCGCCACGAAGCTCACCAGCCATGCGACGACCACGGTCGCGACGATCGACCAGTTCATTCCACCGAGCTGGAAGGGACCGTCCGTAAGTCCGAGGAACTCACCGACGAAGAAGTTGACCGGTTCGCCCGACCACGCTAGCGTGAACGAGAAAAAGAAATAGTTGATTGCCCAGCCAATGATGACCACGTAGTAGCTGGCGATGACGAACGATATGAGCGCCTGCCACCAGCCGAGCCACTCGAACTTACGGTTCATCTTGGCGAACGTAAGAGGGGCTCCTCCTTTCATCTTGTGACCCATCGAGAATTCCATGATGATGATGGGAATTCCCGCGGTGATCAGGGCGATGAAGTACGGAATGAGGAATGCGCCTCCTCCGTTGTCAAATGCCTGATAGGGAAACCGCCAAATGTTTCCAAGCCCAATGGCGGAACCTACGGCAGCAAGGATGAATCCTACCCTGCTTCCCCACTGTTCCTTTTGCATTACTGCTTCCTCCTTGAAATCTGCGGAGATTATGTGGATGGCTCCTTTCTTTATGGCAGTCCGGCAATCCTTTGTCAAGTTTTTTTCGTTTTTGCTAATAACGCAGGGTTGCCGAGGCGCGAGAACGGTTGTATAGGTTGATACACGGATGGCGGCGCACATTCCTCAACGGCTCATGCACACGCTTCTCGGGCTCGTCAATCGGCCCTACCTTTCCTCCGCTCTCGCACGAGCGAAGCGACCGCTCATCGTCCACATAAGCGACACGCCCCGGATGAGTTACCGCTTCGTGTATCGAGTCGCGCGGCTTCTTCGCCCGGAGTATCTGATACATACCGGTGACATCGTGGACGACATAAAGCTCGAGAATCGCCCCGGGGAGATCGATGCCTACAGAAACGTGGTGGCCGGGTTCCTGTCCCGGCTCGAGGCGACGCCGGCAGGGGCCATCTACCTCGTTCCGGGAAACCACGATGTGCGCGCGATCCTCGAGAGCAGCAGCCGCCGGGCAGTGACGGTGCCGGAGGGCGCGAGGCTTCATCTCGCAGGGCTCAACATTTCGGTGTCCCACCATTACGATCCGACTGCCACCGGAGGCCTCGCGGACAGCGACTTCTACCTCTACGGTCATACCCCTTCGCCTGACCATCATCGGCAGGACAACACGCAGTGCCTCAACGGCATTTCCACGGTGACGGTCATCGAGGTTCCCTCGAGACGCCTGCACATGTTGCCCTATCCGGCGGGCACCGATAGTGTGAGAAAGCTGCTTCTGCTCAAGCCCGGATTGTAGCGGCGCCCGGCGTCCACGGACCGCGGCCCGCGTGGTACCGGCGCCCCGGCGCCCCGGCACCCCGGCATCCGGGAGGAGGTGTTAGTGATATTCATTCGGAACGGCCCCCGGTTTCTCTTTGTGCGAACGGACTCCCGACAGGAGGTCGAGCGTCACGCTGTGGAGCGCTTCAGCGCAGTTCACTATGCCTTCAACGATGCGCTCGCGCGCGCGCAGGAGAACACCACGATCCTGTTTCTCACGCGCCCGGGACTGACGCAGACGAGAGCCGCGGACGCCGAGTCGGTTATGCTCGTCCCCGTGGCCTCCTCCGTATTTCTGGCCTCTCTGTTCAATCACGGGCTGACCGGCAGGGTGGAGAGCGTGCACCTCGGCCCCGGTATGATACTGCTGCGGGTGGTGGGGGACGGCGCCCAGACGCTCGAGGAGCTCGAGCGCCGTTACGACGGTGTCCGGGCCGACTTCGAAGGGGCGATCGAGGCGGGCGAGTCGGAAGACACGTTCGTGAGTCTCTCGAATCAGCCGATCAACAGAGTCGTCGACACCACAGCGCTCCCCCAGCCCCAGGTTCTCATCCATCGCCCGGCGCACGAGCTCTACAGCGAGCTGCGCAACCAGGGCGTGCATTTCATCACTCAGAGCCTCGATCGGCAGGAGTGGTACGAGGTGCGCATCAACATCTACGACGCCTCGGCGAAGTACGAGGAGCACTATGATCGGTTGGTGCTTGCGCTCTCGGACCTCAACATCGGCATGATTCTCGGCGAATCGTGGACGCGCGACCATGCCCTTGCGCTCTTCTCGGTCCTCGCATATCAGGTTCGCCTCTTCACCCTGACCGAGCCCATCAACGTGAAGCGCATTCTCATGGGACTGGAGGCAAACGACGAGGGCAAGCGCTTCGTCGATATGGACCTCTACTACCGAAACCGGAAAATAAGCAAGTCCGACAAAGGCGTTCGAACACCGAAAACCGAGGGACGGCCGGATCTCCGACGGGAGCTCCTCGGCCGTCTGACCTCCGATGCCGTGCGGGAGTTGCGGCAGATCGAGGCAGAACTCGCCCGGGAGTGATCGCCGGGGCGCGCGCCTGATGAAAGAATTGCTGTCTGTCGTTATATTAGTCGTACATGACGAACCGCATTGGAGAGAACCATGAGCGAAGATAACGACAAGCTGCACCGCCGCGAGCGACTGGTATGGCTCGGCGTAACGGCTGCACTTGTCATAACCCTGCTGGTAGTGATCGTTCCGGCCGCCGCATTCGGCCAGTCGAGCTCGAGCGAGCAGGACCGCCTGCTGGACATGTTCGAGCAGGTGTTCCGATTTGTGCAGAACAACTACGTCGACGAGGTGGAGGCCCAGAAGCTGATCGAGGGTGCCCTCGAGGGTATGTTCGACAGCCTCGACGACCCGCATTCGGCATACCTGTCAATGGAAGAGATGCGTGATCTCTCGGACACGACGCAGGGAGAGTTCGGCGGTGTGGGGATGTATATCTCGAAACAGTCGGTTCCCGAGGACAGCCGCGAGCCCGCCTACGTGGAGGTGATCTCACCGATCGAGAGCACGCCGGCGGATCGTGCGGGGCTGCGGTCCGGCGACCTCATCATCGCCATAGAGGGCGAGACGACCGAAGACCTCAGTATCGACGAGGTGGTCGCACAGTTGCGCGGAAGTCCGGGAAGCAAGGTCGAGATAACCATCCGGCGCGGGGAAAGCCGCAGTTTCGATGTCTCCCTCACCCGCGAGAATATCGAGGTGCCGACGGTACGCCATGCGATGATTCCCGAGAACATCGGCTACATCCGCATCATTCAGTTCACGCCCTACACCGACGATCGCGTGACGGAGTCGGTCAAGGAGTTCGAGAACGAGGGCTACGAGTCGCTCATCATCGACTTGAGGAGAAACCCCGGTGGATTGCTTCCTGCGGTGGTGGATACCGCGGATCTCTTCTTCTCGGATGGTCTGGTCGTCGGCACGCGCGGGCGCAGCCCCGGGGAGAACCAACGCTTCACCGCCGACAACGGGGTGGACGTGCCGCGTGAGATGCCAGTCGTCGTCTTGATCGACGAAGGCTCGGCGTCTGCCTCGGAGATTCTCGCCGGTGCACTGAAAGACCGCGACCGCGCCTATCTCATCGGCGAGACGACCTACGGCAAGGGTTCGGTGCAGCAGGTACGGCGCATCACCACGGGGGGCTTCCGTCTGACGATGTCGCGTTACTACACTCCCAGCGGCGACTACATCGAGAAGAAGGGTATAGAGCCCGACCTGGTGGTGAAGGATCCCGAGCTCAGTGACGAGGACCTTGATTCCCTTGCGCGCCTGCAGGAGCAGGGTCTCGTGGAGGAGTTCGTCAGCGAGTACCCCTCGCCGACAGCCTCACAGATAAGTTCCTTTATCGAGAGACTTCGTGAGCAGGACATTACGCTTTCCGAGCGGCGTATCCGAAAACTTGTCCGGGACGAGGTGCATCAGGTAAACGATGTCACCCAGGTCTACGATCTGGAGTTCGATATCGTGCTGCAGCGCGCAGTCGACATGCTGCGAGAGGGTGAGATACCGGTGCAGTAACGGCAGATATGAAGCAGTTCGTACTTCCCGCCACCTATGCGGGGGAGAGCGAGCTTACGGTTTCGGGGCGGGATTATCATTACCTGCACCGTGTTCGCCGATTCTCCGAAGGTGACACATTCCGGGGGCGCTCCCGTGACGGGGTGCCGTACCAGCTCACTGTCGCCGAGGTGGGCCCGAACAGCATGCGGCTGCTCGCGCGCCCCGCGACGCGCAACCCCGAGGCGCCACCCGACGCCAAGGCGGGGCGGACTGATTCCATCGCCGGGCCTGCTGGTGGTGGTACAGTGGCAGGTGGGGCCGCGGCCCCGGACATCGTGCTATACCAGTGCCTCCCCAAGGCGCGCAAGCTCGATCAGATCGTGCGGCAGACGGTGGAGGCCGGCGTGACCCGGATCGTTCCGGTGGCGAGCCGTCGCGCGGTGAAACGGCTCGACGCCGGGGAGCGATCGGAGGGCAAGCTCGCGCGCTGGCGGCGCATTGCCGAGGAGGCGGTGCAGCAGAGCGGTCGATCCACCGTGCCGGCGGTCGAGCCGGTGCGCGATTTGCCGGAGCTCCCGCCTGTCGGAGCCGCGGATTCCGAAGTGGGGCTCCTGTTTTACGAGAAAGCTCTTGCAGACCACGGCATTGGCAGCTATCTTAGTGCCGGTCCGCGACGAGTCGCCATCGTCATCGGACCGGAAGGCGGATTGTCGGATGACGAGGTAGACATCCTCGACCGCCGCGGCTTCAATTCTGTATCGCTTGGACCGAACGTACTTCGCACCGAGACAGCGGCAATCTATGCCATCGCCGCGGTGCAATCGGTCTATCGGGAGCTCGTAGCGTGGAAACAGTAGCAAATCCGGAGCGTGTGCGCCGCATTCGCGTAGTCGGTGTTCCCGTGGATGTCATATCCGCCGAGCATCTCGACGATATCGTCGGGGCCATGCTGTCGGAGCCCGGGCAGGATCAGCTGGTGTTTCTGACGCTCCGCGACCTCATGCGGGCACGGCGCAACGCGGAGTACCGGCGGCTGGTGCAGAACGCCCGGCTGATCATTCCGACAACCCCGGGGATTGTTCGCGGCGCCCGGTTTCTCGGCCATGGGGAGCCTACGCGCTACGAGCCGTTCAACTTCGTCATTCGCCTTCTCGGTATCCTCGAGAAGAAGTCCGCCTCGCTTTACCTCTTCGGTCTCGGTCGCCGCTACCTCCTGCAGGTGGAGCAGAACCTGCGGGAGACCTTCCCCGGCCTGCGGCTGGTGGGAAGATACCCCGGGTACTACCCACGGGGTCTCGAAGACGACATCATCACCGCCATCAAAAAGGCCTCCCCGAGCATGCTCCTGGTAGGCCCGGGGGTGCCCCGCGGTGAGCGCTGGATACAGCGACACAAGGCGTTACTCAACAACGGGCTTTACCTTGCAGCACCCGAGGTCTTGGAAATCTTCGCCGACCGGAGAGCGCGACAGAAAGATACCGGTTTCGCGGCGCTCGCCCGCAGCGTCGGCCACAGCCTTACTCACCCCTGGCGGCTGACGCGCGTATTGACGTACCTCTGGTATGGAATTCTGCTGATCATCTACCGCATCTTCAAGCTGCGCTGAACGCTATACATCGCCGCTTTTTAGGTACTCGTACGTCTCCCGCAGGAATGCGCCGTGGCCCGCGGTCAGCGCGTGTCCGACAAGTCGCCGGATGGGCGGGAGATAGACGATGGCGCCAACGGCATCGGTGAAAAGGCCCGGTAGCAGGAGGAGCACTCCGGCGGCGAGAAGGCCCGCGAGTCGCGCATACTCCCGCCTCGGGAAGATATCGGCGGCTACATCCCGTCGTACTCGCTGCAGGGTTGCGCCGGCGGAGTTCAGCAAGAAAAACAGCGCGAAGAGGCCCGTAGATGCGGTCGCTGCCAGCACGAGATGTTTGCCGTAATGCTCACCGAGCGTCAGTAGAATGTAGCCGTCGGCGATCCCGAGCATCGAGAGGAAGAGCAGCGCGAGAAACAGGCGTGATATGAAGCCGGACTCGAACAGTCTCAGCAGCCCCTTCGTCCTGTGCATGACCTCTCCCACTATGCAGGCTGCAGATATCCCGGACAAGAGCCCCTAAAATACTACCGCAGGTTACTTGCCGTTTCCCGGACATCCCGTATCTTAACGCTCATGGTCCGGGTGCTAATCATTGATCGCGACACCCGCTCACACCGAACCTTGCGCTCACTTCTGCCCGACCGCTTCCGACTCGTACACCACAGCGAACCGGCGCTGTCCGTCGACCGCGTCCGCATCGAGCGCCCGGACCTGGTGATCCTCGATATCGACCTCGGTGAGTTCGACGGCCTGGCGCTGCTGCGCTCGCTGGTCAGTATGCCCGATGCGCCGCCCGTGCTCGTACTGTCATCGCTTCGCCATACACGCCTGGTGGTTCAGGCGGTGCGAAGCGGAGCCGCGGATTACCTGACAAAGCCCTTCGTGCTCGACGAGCTCACCGGCGCGATGATCGCGGCCCTCGAGCGACGTCCTCGGCCCCCTGCCGCCGCGAATGCCGCAGAGAACTCGGTCCTTTCCCGCATCATCGGCGAGAGTCGGGCCGCCGGTGATCAACGCAGGAGGGCCCGGCTCTTTGCCGAGTCTTCGGCGCCCGTAATGATCCTCGGCGAGAGCGGAACCGGCAAAGACCTTTTTGCGCGCGTGGTGCATGGCCTCTCTTCGCGCGGGCGCGGAGCGTACATCGCGGTGAACTGCGGCGCAGTGCCGGAATCCCTCTTCGAGAGCGAGATGTTCGGCGTTACGCGCGGAGCCTACACCGACGCCGTCGACCGCCCCGGCCACTTCGAAGAGGCCGACGGTGGCACGCTGTTCCTCGACGAGATCGGAGAGCTCAGCCGCCTGTCACAGGTCAAGCTCCTGCGCGTGCTCGAAGAGCGGCGCGTGCGGAGAATCGGCAGCACTACCGAGCGGCAGATAGACGTCCGCGTGATCGCTGCCTCCAATCGCCCCTTGCGTGAAGACGTCCAGGCCGGTCGGTTCCGCGCCGATCTCTTCTATCGGCTCAACATACTCTCGGTCGAGCTCGCGCCCCTGCGCGAGCGTCCGGAGGACATCGGGTTTCTCGCCCACCACTTTCTGGCCCAGAGTTGCCGGTCCATGCCCCTCGGATTCACCGACGCGGCGCTCGACACCCTTCGCGCGCACTCGTGGCCCGGTAACATCCGGGAGCTCCGCAATCTCGTGGAGCGCGCGGGCCTGGTCGCCGAAGAGAATATGATTCGACCGGCAGATGTGATGTTCGTGTAGGAATGACTGCGATCTCCGTTACTGCAGGAGTCTGAGGTAGAGCCCCTCGACGAGCGGAACAGAGTTCCCGTCCGAATCAGTCGTGATGCCCGCGAAGCGCCCGATAACGAGCGCCGGCACGTTGGTGGTAATCGCATCTCCCGAGGTGTTTCGGTTGCGACGGGTTGGTATGCGCGAGAAGAACTCCGGCCCCCGTATGTCGACATAGGCGCTGTACATCACGACCTTCTCGAGGCCCTGCCATTCACCCGTGACGAGCGCGAGCCGCGCCCTGAAGCTCGCTTCTTCCGCATCGAGCACCTCGATTGCCGAGACGACGCCGTCGAGCATCAGCAGGCGTCCGTCGGGGGTGGGATCCGTGCCCTCGCGGACACTCAGCGACAGCGATTTCAGTGATTCATCAAAGTCCACTACGGCTCCGAAGTCCGACAGGTCGACGCCGGACGCGGCGCCCGAGGCCAGCACGAACATCAGAGCCGCCGCCAACACATTTCTCATATCACCGCTCCCGGACCGTTTGAGCGGGATTATAGCAGCAGGTACGGGTTTTGTCTCGCAGCGTCGACTTTGTGGGGATTCTCACGTGTTTCGTGATATATTGTGGCGATGATGGGGATGCTTCGTGCTCTCGTAATCGGCGCGACGGGCGGCATCGGCCGTGAGGTCGCACGGCTTCTCGCGGAGCCGGGGATCGAGGTCGTCTGTCACGGTCACGTGGACGACGAGCGAATGGACACGCTCCTCGAAGACATCCGTTCACGAGGCGGGGGCGCACGAGCGGTCATCCGGACGCTCGAGTGTGCCGAAGACATAATAGAGGAGATCGATGCCCTTCTACCGGTGGACATCCTGGTTGTGGCCTTCGGACCGATGATCAGGGCGTCTGTAGCGGATATGGAACCCGAGTCCTGGCGGGGCATGGCCGAGCTGAACTTCGTGATGCCGTCGGCTGCAATCAGCAGGTGCCTGCCGGCGATGAAAGAGCGGAACTTCGGCCGCATTTTGCTGTTCGGCGGTACGCGAACCGACCGTATTCGTGGCTATGAGACCATTGCGGCATACGCTGCTGCGAAAACGGGGCTGGCGAGCGTAGTGAAGTCGGTTGCACGGCAGACGGGGAGCTACGACATCTGCATCAACGCGTTGTGCCCGGGATACGTCGACACCGAGTACTACGATGATGCGGAACGTGAGCGGGCGATTCGATCATCCCCGGGTGGGCGGATGATTGATCCTGCTGAGGTTGCCGAAATGGCCGGCGTTCTGCTGAGCCGACGGAATCGGAGTGTGACCGGTGCTATCGTGCCGATTGACGGTGGCTTAGGGTGAGGATTTGAGGTTTGACAAAGGCTGTGCGGACAAATAACATAAGGGCGATGCGCTCATCTAAAAATCGCGGGCCTGCATCTGTCTCTGTAGAAGGGGAGCTATGAGCAACAACGAGATCGTTCCTGGCTTCGATGAGGAAAAGGACGAAAGTCTCAAAATCAGGCTGCAAAAAATCGACTCCGTCGAGGGATGCCTCGTCCTTT
>JAAAOH010000037.1 GCA_009908925.1 Spirochaetota bacterium
TCTTCAATATGCACCGGGAAATCCGCAGGCAGCGCAGGGTGCTGCTTGTCCAGACCGTCCTCATTTTCGCACTGATGCTCGGCGTTCTCCTCCTCAGCGGTCTGCGGATCGTGGGAGCACTCGGCCTTGCCGTCGTCCTCGGAATGGGAAGCTTCTTTTTCGTGAGCGTGCAGAACCGAGCGTCGGAGCTCACACCACAGAACGCCGTTCCGCTGGAACGCACCAACGCGCCGGCCCTGCACGCCATACTCGAGGAGCTTGCCGAGCGCGCCGAGTTGCCTCGCACCCCCGATGTTTACCTGCTACCGGCCGGCATGATGAATGCGGCGACCCTCGGGAGCCGAGAACACCCGATCCTGATCGTAACGCCTCCGCTCCTCGATACGCTCAGCAGAAACGAGGTGCGTGCGGTGCTTGCCCACGAGGTAGCGCATGTACGGGACAACGACCTCATGTCCTATCGTATTGCGGAGGCGATCGCGATGATAACGGTGGTGATCTCGCGGGTGGGCTGGCTGCTGGTGCTGCTGTATCTGCCCGTACTTCTGGTGAGCGACGTCGAGATACCGCTGGGACTGATTGCGATTCTGCTCATTGCGCCCGCTGCGAGTGTGCTACTGCAGATGGCGCTTTCGCGGTCGCGGGAGTTCTCCGCCGACCTCGGCGCGGTGGAACTCACCGACGAGCCGCTCGCGCTGGCCTCGGCATTGCAGAAGATCGACAATGTGGGGCGATCCATGCTGCACCAGGTGCTGCCGCTGCCGAAAAAGCGGAACTCATCGGTCTTCCGCTCGCATCCGGCTATCTCCCGGCGTGTGGAGCGACTCCAGGGGTTGGCCGGCGCCGGCGCCTGAATGCACCGCGCCGGACCCACGTGCCGGCTTCCGCGGGGTAAAACACCTGCAGGGGAGGGAGCGATCGCGCGACCGGAAAACGAGTTCAACGGCGGCGCGACGCCACGACCCCCGCAGGCTACTGAATTACCAGACTGTCGAAATACCCTATGACCTGCCCCACGAACTCTTCTCTCGCAACTTCCTCGATAGAAGTGGCGGAGGGTGGAGTCGAAAGGCTTTGCCGGCAGCACCCTACCTTTACAATGACAATGTTGATGAAACGTTCCGACGCTCGCTCGCAGCGGAGGCGGCAGCTTATTTTCACCCGAACACGGTTAGCTGGAAGACAACCGCCGCGGGGATGCCGATCGTGATCAGATCGTGCACCGAGAGTTCGGCATCGCTGATGGCTGGATTTGCTGCTGTAGACATATCATTCCTCCTCAAGGTGTTCCGGTCCACGACCGGATCGGTCCGACGCAAGTACCGAGCGTTAATGAGATCCCTCTCTGCCCAGCCGTTTGGGTGCTCTGTACTTCAATCATCCGTGCGAGAACACCGTTCGTCTTTAGCAGCTCTTGCGGCGAACCCTGTTCCGCGACTGTGTCGTTCGCAAGCACGACGATCTTGTCAGCGCTCACAACGGTACGCACCCTGTGCGCGATGATTAGCACGGTCTTGCTCTGCACGAGCTCCGCGATGGCAGCGTGGAGCTTGGTTTCGTTCTCTTCATCGAGCGAGTCGGGGGGCGCGTATCACCTCGTCGTCGGTAGCGTCGTTTCTGCCGATCCGGATGTTCTCCATGAACGACGTGTTGAACAGGACGACGTCCTGGAAGACGACCGAGTAGGACCGTAACAGCGTCTCGGGAACGACCGCGATGATATCCTGCCCGCCTAATAGAATCTGCCCGGCGCCTGCGTCCCAGAAGGTCGCCGCCCGTCGAGCCGTGGTGCTCCTGCCCCCACCGGAAGGCCCGACCAGGGGCGTGATTTCGCCCTGTTTAGCGGTAAACGACACATCGCGTAGCACTTGCTTTCCTTCTTGGTGCGAGAACGCGACCATCAGGAACACGAGGTAGGTGAACAGCGGATTGCTCCTCGCAGAAAACAGACCGGCTCCGACGACGTTCACACTCGGTAGCCCCAGCTTCAGGATCCCTTGCGCCGAGTTGACGAGGGTACCGACAAGCAGCTCTCCGCGCATCAGCTGTCTTTCGTACTTGTTGGGAGCACGATCCAGTCCGCGCAGGTACTCGGACTCGCTGGTGTAGGACTTGATCTCCTAGATCGTCTCCAGTCCTTCCTGGATACCCTCGGTGACCTCTCGTTTTGCCGCGTAGCCCGAGCACGACTCCTTTTGTCGCACCCTCTTCGACAGAAGAACCACTGCACCAGCTATCGGCACGACCCAGAGCACGGCGAGCGACAACTGCCAGGTGAAGACGAACAGCCCAACGGCGATCAGGACAACACTGATGATGGACGCAAAGAGTTGCGGAACCGCGTGCGAAAACGTGTGCTCCAGCTCGGTGCTGTCGTCGACGATCGTGGAGGTCAGATCGGAGAGGTTCTTTTCGCCGAACAACGCCAGCGGGAGCCTCCGGAGTTTCTCCGCGAGCGACACGCGTCGATGGGCGCTCTCCTCGTAGACCGTCGTATACGAGCTGCGATACTGAAAGACCGCGATGACAAAGAGCACGCCCATGGAACCCAGTGCCAGGGCGATGTAATAACCCAGTCCGCGAGTGATCGGCGGATCCGGGTCGAATAGCCGCGGGGGGTATTCATCCAGAAAGATGAACATGTAGACGGCGGTCAACATCAGAGCAATGTTGAGTAGCGACGTGAATGCAACGCCGCGAAGAAAGTCCGCGGCGCCCTTGCGGGTCAGGGCGAAACGTTCCTCGATGACCTTACGCATGATCGCTCCTCCCGATGGTGCACTGGACAGACCGTTGGTACTCGCGCCACAACCCGGCGTAGACACCGCCTCTCGCAAGGAGATCACGATGCGTACCGTCTTCGGCTATCCGGCCGTCATCGATGAGCAGAATCCGGTCTGCGCCGACCACGCTCGTCATCCGATGGGCGATCATGAGCACGGTCTTGCCCGCGGAAAGCTCCTTCAGGCCGCGCTGGATAAGGTGCTCGTTCTCCGAATCGGTGAACGCCGTGGCCTCGTCGAACACAACGATCGGAGCGTCCTTCAGAATGGCCCCGGCAAGAATGATCCGCTGCTGCTCGCCGCCGGAGAGATACGTTCCCTCGACGCCGATGCTGGTGCCCAACCCTTTGGGAAGCTTGTCGATGATCTCGC
The DNA here is from genome assembly GCA_009908925.1 of Spirochaetota bacterium. Lineage (GTDB taxonomy): Bacteria > Spirochaetota > Spirochaetia > DSM-27196 > PWMO01 > JAAAOH01. The sequence continues at coordinate 3,156 of JAAAOH010000037.1, forward strand.
GGCATTGAGAGAGGTCAACCGCGCGATCAACCTCATCGACAGATGTGGAGGGGCTGCTGTAGCCTGGAAGACGAAGGACACACGCTTCATCAGCTGCTCCGACGCGATCTCTACGACGTCCGAGCCGCCGACGATCATTTGCCCCTCGTCCGTGTCCCAGAACCGGGGGACGAGTCGGGCGATCGTCGTCTTGCCGCTGCCCGAGGGACCGACGAGCGCCAGGGTTGTGCCCTCTGCGATCTCGAACGAGATACCGTCGATGGCCTTCCTGTTCGGGCCCGGCTAGACGAAGGAGACGTTCCTGAACTGAACGGCATTTCCTGTCATCGGTCGGGGTGAATCCGGTTCGATCAGCCGCTCGCGGCTGACAAGAGTCTCAACGCGGTCGACGGCTTCGCTCGCTTGCCCGAACGTCATCGCCAGATACAGGCTTCGCATGATGCTCTGAGAGAACATCGGGGTGATGAGCACGGAGAGAAACACGTTGAGGATAGTTGTCGCTTAGTCTCCGGTGGCGTTGATGAGCAGCAGCGCCGCGGGGATCAGGAAGAAGACGAAGCCGTTGATAACCACCGTGTACGCCGATATCAGAGACTGCCACATTCGGGTGTATCCGAAGACTAGGTTCTTGTAGTTCATGATGGAGTCGTAGAACCCCGTGAACGAGTGAACCGGCTGCTGGAACACCTTCACGACGGGGATTCCGCGTACATACTCGACCGCCTCGGTGTTCACCTCTTACGGAGACGTCATGTAGAGCTTCATTCGGGCTCTACCCCGGTCGCCTGTCATGGAGCTCATCAGCAGCAGCGCGAACAGAATCGGCAACAGACAGGCAATCGCGAGCCGCCAGTCGAACACGAAAATCAAAACGAGCACGCTGAGCGGCGTCAGAACGGTCGCGGCAAGATCGGGCATCTGATGGGCCAGGGAACTGTGGGTTATGCTCGCATCGTCGTCGATAATCTTTCGGATACGGCCAGACGTATTGGCGTCGAAGAAGCCCAGCGGCATCCAGACGATCTTCTGCATCGCGTACCGCCGGATGCCGACCGCTACCCGGAAGGCGGCCAGATGCGACAGAGACAGCGCCGCGAAGTAGAGAACCACGCCGGCTATTGCCGTTCCTGCGACCCACCACGCGTAGAGCAACACCGGGCCGGAAGAGACACCGGCTCCATCCGCGAAGAGCTCGCGCATGATGAACCAGACCAGAACGTACGGCGCCGTCCCGACGAGCGTGCTGACCGCGGACAGCACCAGCGCCGCGGGCAGGAGCGCTCGTCGTCCGGTCATGTACGACTCGAGCTTTGCAAGAACACGCATTGGGGCTACTCTATCCTATAAGGTGTTTTCATGCCGTCGCCGGATTTTGCATTCTCGCTCGACGCCGTCGGTACGTATTCAGTAGACCACCGCGCTCGGTCTTTCGGCTGGCAAACCGGGAACATTGCCGACGCAATTCATATCCAAGCATCAGCCCGAGCATGAAATCCTCCTCGTCGGTGAGCTCCGTTAGGTCCAGGGTCGAAAAGCACTCAAGCACCTCGAGGCACTCGCACCGCCCAAAGAATACGTTCACGAGTCTTCCGGCGACCTCGGCCATTATAAAGTCGTAACCGGCGCGCTTACGCCGATACTCAAGCAGCGGAAGCTCATCGGGCGAAGCGGTGTAGAGAGCGAGAGAACGCACTCCCCGATCGATTTCGTAGACGAGATGTTGAACGAGTTGCACGACGGATTTCAGTTAAGGTCGTTCTTCAGTGTGGCTGTCCACGCTTCGATGCGTTTGTCGGTTCTGTCCGATTCGTTGTCCTCATCCAAAGGTAAGCCAAGGAACACATCGCCCTCTACTGCTTGAGATTCGTCAAACTCGTAGCCGTCGGTAGATACCTGTCCCACGACGGCACCTCCACCATTGCGCACAATGTTCGCAAGAACGCCGATCGCATCGACGAAGGTATCTGGGTAACCCTCTTGATCGCCCAGTCCGAAAATGGCGACCTTCTTGTCGGAGAAGTCTACGGACGTAACCATGGACAGATTGTCGTCCCAGTCGTCTTGCATATCGCCGACACCCCAGGTGGATGCGCCGAAAATGAGGGCGCTGTATCCGGAAAGCTCGTCGGCGGACGTATCCGCGATGCTCGTTGGCTCAGCCGCCTGATCGCCCAGAGCAGCAGCGATTCTCTTCGCGGCCGACTCGGTATTGCCGGTGTTCGAGCCGTAGAATATCCCTATAGTTGCCATTCGAATCTCCTTGTGTCGGAAACACGGCGCCAAATACTCCCGCACCGCGCCTTTCCGTATCTCCCGGCCAGAGTTTTGCATATTTAACATAGTTTGTCAAGCCTTACTTTGCCCGGCTGGAGTCGCCCGGCGAGTGGCAGGAGGAACTATACGGCGGACACGCTCCGGAAACGGATGAGCACGGCATTCCGAGCCGACGGTCCGCGTACGGCCCGACGTCTTGCCATTCATGGTAATACTATATATTACTATAGAACAAGGAGAAGTCATGGCGAAGAAAAGGGAAGCAGTGACAATTGTTCGGCTCCAGAGCACAGCCAGCCCGCATAGCTACTACACGACGAAGAATCGCAGGACTCACCAGGACAAGCTCGAGCTGCGCAAATACGATCCCATTGTGAGGCGACACGTGATATATCGCGAGGCCAAGAAGGTCTAGAAAGGGGCCCCTCTGGTTGGGCTGAGCCAGATAGTTAGCTCTTGACAACAAAGTTTTCATGCTCTAACATTTGAGCATGGAACAAAACCACTCACAATCACACATACCGGTCGACGCCGCTGAGCGGCCGCGGCCACAGGTTGACCCCATTCAAATGGGGACCCAACAGCAGGTTATTCAGGGTTCGAGCGATCGCGCTGCCTTCATGCCCGAGCACTATGCGACGCACGAGGCTGCGGTAATGGTCGCGGAGGGGACCGTCGACATCCACTATAGCGAGTCGGGCACGACCCTGTCGGTCTCCGCCGGTCAGCACCACCTCATCGAGCCGAATCAACGTCACGCGCTGAGCTCGCCGGGCGCGTTCCGATTGTATCTCGTTATGCCGGCGGATGGGGAGATTCGCTTTGATGTGGACTAAGCGCACATCGAAACGCCGGAGTTTCTGCAGTTACACCACTGTGCCGAGCCTCACCATACTCGCGCTTCTCGCTATTCCGGGGCTTCTGTTGGCGGCGGGCGCACAAGAGGCTCCCGTCGAGACCGAGCAGAGCGCGTCTTCTCAGAGCGCCGAGCAGGAATCAGACGCACGGATCAGTATCGACATGGTCGTGCCTACGGGTGTACCCGCCGTCAGCGCAGCGAATCTCGATGTCAGTCCGGACGCTATAGCCGACGGCTACGTCGTCGAGCTCGAGGTGGTAACGTCGCCCGACGTAATGGGCTCTCGCCTTCTCGCCGGCGAGGCCGATATCGCCATCGTGCCGACGAATCTATCTGCACGGCTCTACAACCGGGAAGTCGACATTCAATTCGCCGGCGGCGTCGTATGGGGCATCCTCTACGTGGTTGCCGACGAGCCCCTTTCCGGTTGGGAAGACCTTCGGGGTCGGGAAGTCGGGATGCTCGGGCGCGGGCTGACGCCGGACATCGTGTTCCGCCACCTCGCACAAGCCAACGGGCTCGATCCTGAGCGGGACGTTGTCCTGAGATACGTGAACGCAACTACGGAGCTCGCTCCCAATTTCCTTACCGGTGAGGTCGCTGTCTCCATTATGCCGGAGCCGATGCTGACGAGAGTCTTGCAGCGCGCCGATTCCGCCCACGTCATCTTGGATCTTCAACGCGAGTGGGCCCGTAGCACCGAGACGGAACGCGGCTTCCCGCAAGCGAGCCTGGTGTATAGCGGCCAACTAGTGCAAGAGCATCCAGAGTTCGTCGAAGCGTTTCTCGAAGCCTTTGACGAAAGTGTCGGGGTGGCGCGCTCTGATCCGTCGGGGACTGCCCGGCGCGCCGCCGAGCTCATGCCACAGTTAGCCGCGGAAACGATCGAGGCTGCGATGCCACGGGCCAACCTTGAGCTCGTCAATGCAGCTGCGGCACGAGCCGCGGTGGAAGACTACTTTACGGTGTTACTCGAGAGCGACGCACAGGCGCTCGGTGGTGGGCTTCCGGGCGATGATTTCTATTACACGCGGTAGCTCTCCACTACGGCGCTGGGTGTACTCCCCACTGGTTGCGCTCGTAGCCTGGAAACTTGCATCCGCGCTGATCAGCCGGGAGATTATTCTCCCGGCACCGGAGCGCACCGCGATGGAAATCGTGCGTATCGTCTCTTCCCCCACGTTCTTCGAAACGGTGGTTACGACTTTGAGACGGGTGGCCGTTTCCTTCGGCATGGCCGTTCTTGCATCGATCGTGGTGGGACTTGCCGCGGGGCTCGCACGCACGGTGGAGGATATGCTCCACGCTCCGGTTACCGTCATGCGGTCAGTTCCGACAATGGGTGTCATTCTTCTGTCGCTGATCTGGCTGAACTCTGAGGGGGCGCCGCTACTGGTCTGCGCACTGGTGACCTTCCCGATTATGTACGCTGCGATGGTCGCCGCCATTCGCGCGGTGGATCCCTTCCTATCGGAGATGCACCGTGTGTTTCACATCGGTTTTTGGCGTCGGGTGCGCCACTTCTACCTTCCGTCGGTTGTTCCGCACCTACGCGCCGGCATGGCGGTCGCCTTGGGGCTGAATGTGAAAGTCATGATCGCTGCGGAGGTACTAAGCCAGCCACAGATCGGAATCGGTACCATGTTTCAGGTCGAACGGGCGCGGCTGAATACGCCGGGCGTATTCGCGTGGTCGGCAATCGTGGTTGTGCTCGCGGCGGTTCTCGACGCCATTCTCGTAAAGGCTACTCGAGAACGCCGAAAATCGCCGGTGGCGGCGAGTCTGCCCGCCACCCGACTCACCCAAATGAATGGAAAAGGATAGATGGATTCGAACCATGTGGAAGAGCTGTAGGTGCCTGTCGTACCACCACATTTACAAGCAGTTTCCGACGCAGGTCGTGTGTGATGATTTCTCTCTGGAAATCGAATGCGGGACAATTGCCTGCGTCCTCGGTCCGTCGGGCTGCGGTAAGACCACGCTGCTGCGGTTGGCCGCCGGCCTCACCCACGCAGACAGCGGAAGCGTAGCATGCGCTTGGGACGCGGGCGATCCGATCGGGTATGTGTTTCAAGAGGCGCGGCTTCTTCCGTGGAGGACCGCGGCCGAGAACGTAAGCTATGTGATCCCATCGGAGCGTCGATGGTCGAGCCGAGAAGAGCGCTCATTGGAGTTGTTACATCTCGTTGAGCTCACTTCTGCGGCCGCCCGGTATCCTGACGAGCTCAGCGGCGGCATGGCGCGCCGCGTTGCCCTTGCCCGCGCACTCGCGGCCCGGTCGTCGTTGCTTCTGCTCGACGAGGCGTTCTCTTCGCTGGACGTAGACCTCAAGCGCCGCGTCGTCGGGCGCGCGCGAGACGAGATTCGCTCGGATGGCCGAACGGCCGTCTGTGCCACCCACGATCTCGACACGGCTATGCGGCTCGCCGACAGAATTATACTTCTCTCCGCGGCGCCGGTGAGAGTGCTTGAGGACATTCCCGTACCGAATCCAGGCGAGGCTGACGGGGTACTGGACCCGCAAACGCGTGCACGCGCCGAGCATGTTTTACTTGACAAAAAGTGAGAGGAGAATAGAGTGCCGGTCATATACATGAGTATTTTAGTCAGGTAACGAGGCCTTCATGCTAAAGCTACAACAAGCGCCTACAGAATTGCGCCCCACGAAATCGCCACGACGAGTGGTGGCTTCACCGAGCTTCCGTGCTGCTGTGGTCGCGGCGACGTTGGCGGGCACCCTTTTGCTCTCTCTCTGCCTCGGCCGCTACTCTATTGCTCCGCAACGTGTGTTGCTCGTCCTATGGACGGCGGTACAGGATCTGTTTCTGCCGGCAAGCACCGATTTCGGGCTTCAAACCGAACGCACCGTCGTCCTTTCGGTACGGCTCCCCCGTGCAGTTGCAGCAATGCTGGTTGGTGCGGGCATGGCGACATCGGGTGCGACGCTTCAGGGGTTGTTTCGAAACCCTCTCGTCAGCCCCGGGATCCTCGGAGTTTCCGCCGGGGCCGGCCTCGGGGCTTCCCTTGCGATTCTTCTCATCGGCTACCGCGCCTGGATCATCCAGCTGTCTGGTTTCGCTTTCGGGATGGGCGCGGTAATGCTGGCCATGATGATCGGCGGCTATTCGAAAGGACGCTCCATGCTAATGATGGTTCTCGCGGGCGTCATCGTCGGCGCGTTGGCGGAAGCGTTTATCTCGCTCGCCAAGTTCGTCGCGGACCCGGAAGACACCCTCCCCGCCATCGTTCACTGGCTTATGGGATCGCTTGCAAGCGTCACGGCTGTTTCCCTCTTTCGGGTCGCTCCGGCGATCCTCATCGGGACTGCGACGCTGCTCGCTATGCGGTGGCGGATTAACGTGTTGTCACTCGGCGACAGCGAGGCGACGACCCTCGGGGTAAATGTCACGTTGAGTCGCTGGATAGCAATTGCCGCAGCGACGGTGAGCACAGCGGCCGCGGTATCGGTAGCGGGTGTTGTCGGATG
>JAAAOH010000369.1 GCA_009908925.1 Spirochaetota bacterium
AGAATAGGAAAAATCAGTCTGCTGTGTCGGCTATATGTATTCAAATGATGCGATTATTGATCGCGGAATTTTACTCTACGACCCCTCCGGGGATCTGTCAAGCAAAACAAACCGGGCACGGCCGGGCCGGCCGGCCACGCCCGAAAATCTCAAAGGAAGAAGGAAACGATGAGCACTGCGGCCACGATGTACGTGGCAACGCTGATTTCCTTCCCCTTGCCGAAGAGCACCTTGAGAATGACGTAGGAGGCCAATCCCCATACGATACCTTCGGCGATGCTGTAGGAAAGGGGCATCATGACGATCGCCAGGAACGCCGGCACGGATTCGGTAACCTCGGAGAAATTGATCTCCCGCACCGGGCTGATCATGAATACACCGACCAGAACGAGAGCCGGGGCGGTTGCCGCGCCCGGAACCACCAGAAACAACGGGCTCAGGAACAGCGCCAGCGCGAACAGTACGGCGGTGGTTAGGGCGGTGAGGCCGGTTCGCCCGCCTTCCTCGACGCCCGCTGCGCTCTCGACGTAGGTGGTTACGGTGGAGGTACCGAAGATGGCGCCCGCCGTGGTACCGATCGAGTCGGCGAGCAGGGCCTGCTTGGCCCGGGGAATCTGCCCGTCCGGTGTCATGACTCCGGCCTTGGTGGACACGCCGATGAGCGTTCCTACCGTGTCGAAGATATCCACGAAGAGAAAGGTGAAGAGCACGATCAGCATGTCGGCGGTGAAAACCTGACTGAAGTCGAACTGGAAGAATATCGGTGCCAGGGACGGGGGCGCGGAGAATACGCGGAACCCTTCGACGTTGGTGACGCCCAGCGGTATTCCGATGATGGTGGTCGCAATGATGCCCCACAGCAGGGCGCCCTTCACCTTGTAGGCCATCAGGGTTGCCGTCAATATGAGGCCAATGACTGCCAGCAGCGAAACAGGCTCTCCGATGTTGCCGAGGGCCACGAGGGTCGCGTCGTCATTGACAATGATGTTGGCGTTCTGCAACCCGATGAAGGCGATGAACAGGCCGATACCGACCGATACCGCCCGCTTGATGTTCATCGGAATCAGATTGATGATCGCCTCCCGGACGTTGAGCAGCGTAAGGACGATGAAGATGATACCTTCGATGAACACCGCGGTCAGCGCAAGCTGCCAGCTGTAGCCCATCCCGATGACCACGCCGAACGCGAAAAAGGCGTTCAGTCCCATCCCCGGGGCAAGGGCATAGGGGAGCTTCGCGACCAGCGCCATCACGAGTGTGGCAACCATCGACGCCAGTGCGGTGGCAGTGAATACCGAGTCCGCCGGCATGCCGGCCGCGGAGAGGATCCCCGGATTGACTGCAAGGATGTACGCCATCGTCAGGAAGGTTGTGGCCCCGGCAATGATCTCCGTTCGCACAGTCGTGTTGTTACTCTTCAACTGAAAGAACTTCTCCATAGTCCCTGCTCCATTCTGGATAAGATTGTGACCTTACCGACGCTTCGGAGATGAGGTCATCGACAGATTAACCCTGCACCGCATTAGGCGCAACTCGAAAACGTCGACGATCACCTCAAACGAGGGGAAAATCGACCCTGCTCGTCTGCAGCGACCACAGTTTTCACTTGTCGACCGGGGAAACCGGGGCTAAGCTTGAGCCCAAGGAGACGGCACGCGATGAACGGCAACAGGCTGGATAAGAAACGACTGATCGAGGTGGCTACCGGCCGCAAGCGCGCCGAGTTGGTCCTCAAGAACGCCCGGATCGTCAACGTCTACACACACGAGGTCGTCGACGGCAGCCTCGCCGTCGACCAGGGCTATATCGCCGGTATCGGCGCCTACGACGGGCGTGAGGAGCACGATCTCGGCGGCCGCTACCTCCTCCCCGGATTGATCGACAGCCACGTGCATATCGAGTCCTCCCTGCTGTCACCGGAACAGTTCGCCCGACTCGTCGTACCCCACGGCACCACCTCCGTGGTCGCGGATCCGCACGAGATCGCGAATGTCGCCGGGCTCGAAGGTATTCGCTACATGATCGAAACCTCGCGGGAGCTTCCACTCGACGTGTACTTCATGCTGCCTTCCTGCGTTCCCGCCGCCGCGTTCGAGAATGCCGGAGCCGTGCTCGACGCGGCAGCCCTCGGCGAGCTTATCGACCACGAGGCGGTTCTCGGACTCGGCGAAGTAATGGACTACCCCGCCCTCGCCCGGGGCGACGAGGGGCTGCTTGCAAAGATCGCCCTCGCGGCTGATCGGAACAAGCCGATCGACGGCCATGCGCCCATGGTAGAAGGACGCGGACTTTCCGCCTATCGCGCCGCGGGGGTGGAAACGGATCACGAGTGCTCCACCCTCGACGAGATGCGAGACCGGCTTCGCCTCGGCATGCGGGTGCTCATTCGAGAGGGTTCGGCCGCCCGCAACCTCTCCGAGCTCATTCGAGGGGTGGACGCCACCACGGCCCACAAGTGCTCGTTCTGCACCGACGACAAGCAACCGGCGGAGATCATGAACGAAGGCCACATCGATTACAGTGTACGGCTCGCCATCGAGAATGGACTCGATGCAATCACCGCCGTTCAGCTGGCCACGGTAAACGCCGCCGAAGGGTACGGACTCACGGGCAAGGGTGCGCTCACCCCGGGCTTTCACGCCGACCTCATCGTCGTTGACGATCTCAGGAGCTTCACCGTTGAAGAGGTGTACAAGAACGGGCGCCTCGTGGCCCGCAACCACACGCCCGAGTTTTCGGTGCCCGTGCCCGATACGGGCGCCGTAAGCGGCAGCGTCACTATTCCGAAGCTCACCGAAGAATCGTTTCGGCTGAAGCTCAAAGGCGACATGGCGACCGTCATTCACGTGCACCCGAAAAGCCTCATCACCGAACGGGCGGTCCGAAAGGTTTCCACCAATGCAGCCGGCGTCTTCGTTCACGAGGACAAGCTCGATATCTGCCGCCTTGCCGTCATCGAGCGACACCGGGGCAATGGGAACATCGGACTCGGGCTGGTGGAGGGGTTCGAGCTTCACGGCGGCGCGATTGCCACGACCATCGCCCACGATTCGCACAATCTCATCATTCTCGGCGACTCCGACGCCGACATGCTTGCCGCGGCCCTGGAGCTCGAGCGCTGCGGCGGGGGTATGACCATCAGCAAGGGCGGGAAGATACTCGACACCCTCGAGCTGCCCATAGCAGGGCTGATGTCCAACCGCAGCGGTGACGAGGTCAGCCGGCGCCTCGCCGCGATAAACCGGCTTGCCTATGAAGAGCTCTCGGTCAACCCCGCCGTCGATCCGTTCATGGGGCTCTCGTTTCTGGCACTGCCGGTAATCCCGGAGCTGCGCCTGACCGACCAGGGACTCTTCGACGTAAACGCCTTCGAGCTCGTCGATATCAACGTGCAATGAGTAAGAAGATCGTCATCGCCATTGGAGGCAACTCGCTTATCACCGATCCGAAGCACGTGAGCGTGCCGGCCCAGTACGAGGCGGCCTATCTGACGGCGCAGAACATGGCGCCCCTGCTCACCTCGCAGCACAAACTGGCGATCGTCCATGGCAACGGTCCGCAGGTCGGCTTCATTCTCCGGCGCGCGGAGCTCGCCCGCGAGCATCTGCACATGGTTCCGCTCGATTCCTGCGTCGCAGACACCCAGGGTGCGCTCGGGTACAACATCCAGACCGCGGTAAGAAACGTCCTCGGCGGTCTGCACCAGACTCGCAACGTTACCACCGTCGTCACCGAAGTTCTCGTGGACGCAGATGATCCCTCCTTTCACTCGCCGTCGAAGCCGATCGGCGGTTTCATGGAAGAGGCAGAGGCGAGGGAGCACGAGCATGCCGACGGCTGGACGGTTATCGAAGATTCGGGCCGCGGCTGGCGTCGGGTCGTGCCCTCGCCCCGGCCCCGGGAAATCCTGGAGATGGAGGTCATTCGACAGCTCGTCGAAAGCGGTACGGTGACAATCGCCGCCGGGGGCGGGGGAATACCCGTCGTGCGAGACGAGCGTAACCACTATGCAGGCGTCGAGGCGGTAATCGACAAGGACCTCGCCGCGAGCCTGCTCGCCCGCAGGCTCGATGCGGATGTGTTTCTCATCTCCACCGCCGTGCCGAAGGTCTCCCTGTACTACGGGACCCCCGATCAGCAAGACCTCGAGGAGATATCCGTCGCCGAGGCCCGCCGCTACATTGCCGAGGGCCATTTCGGCCGGGGCAGCATGCTTCCGAAGATCGAGGCGATGATCGAGTTCGTCGAGGCAACCGGCCGGGAGGGCGTCATCACCGATCCCGCACACCTCGCCGCGGCGGCCGCGGGCGGAGCCGGCACCCGGATCGTGCCGTAGCGGCGGACCGCGGGGGACGTCGGGCGGCGGCGCTGCCGACCGCGGCGGGCGCCGGCCGCCGGGGCTCTCGCTTACTCGAGGCGGAGGAAGGGGATGCGCAGGTCCCCGTGCATCGCTTCGCTGAAGGCGGCATCGTAGAGACGATTCAGGTACTCGGCAGCAAGCCCCTCGCCGGCCCCGCCGGCGAAGAGAACGGCGCCCTGTTTCATGAGCACTGCGTCGTCTGCAACCTGGCGGGCGTGGAGGGGATCATGGGTGGTGAGAAGCACCGTGAGGCCTTCGCGCGCCAGCTTCACCACCAGGCGGAATATCCACACCGCGTGCACCGGATCGAGATGGCTCGTGGGCTCATCGAGCAGCAGGATCTGCGGTTCCTGCGCGAGCGCCCGTGCCACCGAGACCAGCTGCAACTCCCCCGCGGAGAGCTCCTGCACGTTGCGTTCGGCCAGATGCTCCGCCCCCGCGAGCTTTGTGGCCCGCCGGGCGGCGGCGAGATCGGTCGCACTCGGGCTTCCCCAGTAGGGGATGCGGGCGGCACGTCCGAGGAGCACGTATTCGAGTACGGGGTAGTTGAACGGGAGCGACACCGACTGCGAGACGAAGGCAGCGACCCGCCCGAGCTCGCTGCGGTTGTATGCCGAGAGCGGCTTTCCCATCACGCGGATCTCCCCATCCTTCGGTGCCAGAAATCCGAGGAGAAGCGCAAGCAGCGTGCTCTTGCCCGAGCCGTTCGGGCCGAGGAGAACCGTCACCCGCCCCGCCACGATGTCAAGGTCCACCCCTTCGAACAGTCGGTCGCCGTCCCTGTAGCCAAACGCCAGTTTCCGCACCTCGAGAGCGTTCATCGCTTGAACCTCACCTGACCGGAGGATAGGAGCGAGAGAAAGAGGGACGCGCCGAGGAGCGAAGTGATGATCCCGAGGGGGATTTCGTACACCATGAGCGAGCGCGCAATGGTGTCACAGACGACCACCATCACGGCCCCGAGCAGCAGAGACGCCGGGAGGGCGCGATTCCCCTCCACGCCGAAGTAGCGCCGCGCCACGTGGGGGACCAGCAACCCCACCCAGCCGATGATCCCCGCAGCAGCGGTAACGCCGGCCGTTGCGGCGGAGGCCGCGACGAGCAGGAGCAACCGCTCCCGGGCGGGGCTGGTACCGATGGAGTGGGCGGTGAGATCGTCCAGGCTGAGGATACTGAGACGCCAGCGCAGCAGCACGAGAATCAAAAGCGCCGGCGCGACGAGCGGGAGCACCATCAGCGTCGTTCCCCAGGTCGTTCCCGAAAGCCCCCCGAGCATCCAGAACGTCATCTCCTGCAACTGGGACATCGGGTCGGCAAGGTACTTCAGGATACCGAGCCCCGAGGCGAACAGCGCCGAGACGGCGATGCCGGAGATGATCATGCGGATAACCCATCCACCGAAACGCAGTCTCCGTGCCACACCGTAGGAGAGGAACAGGCCGGCCGTGGCAAAGATCACCGCCGATATCTGCACAGCACCGACCACACCGGGAAGCACCAGGATGGCCAGAGCGGCACCAAATGCCGCGCCCTGGGTTACCCCCAGGAATCCCGGCTCCACGAGGGGATTGCGAAACAGCATCTGAAAGGCGCAGCCCGAGGCGGCGAGGCTCGCCCCGAGCAGAGCCGCGGTGAGTACCCGCGGAAGGCGCAGATGCAGGAAGACGGCCCGCGAGGTCTCTGTGGCGAGCAGGGCCGCGGGAGAGCTCAACCCCGGCGCCGGAAACCGCCCGACGAGAAGCGAGATCGCGAGCGAAAAAAAGACAAGCACGAAGAGCAGCCACATGCCGGTCTGCCGGCTCCGCGGCTGCACCTGATCACTCAAGCAGATCTCCCGACAGCCGCGGCTCTATCAGCTCTTCGTACTCCGCGCGGTCCATGCGGTAGAACTCACGATAGAAGGAGTATACTCGCTCCCGGAACGACTCCTCCAACAGCTCCGGATGCAGAACCCGGGCAAGCCACTCCGCACCGAGTATCCACCGCGTGTCGGGCTGTCCGTAGCTGTGAAAGTCGGCGGGCATGGCGTACACCTCGCCGTTTCGGACCGCTGACAGCGTCTGCCAGCGAGCGTCCGCAATCACCTCGTCCCGGACCTCGCCCGCCGGCGCGCGGTAGGAGACGATGACGACTACCTCGGGGTCCCAGAGGGCAATCTGCTCAAACTGCACCTCGTTCCACCCGGGGCTGAGCGCTCTGTCGTACCAGATCGGGTCCCCGCCTCCGAGCTCGACCTGTGTACCCTGTATCCATCCTTCAGGGGCGACGCGGAAGCTCACGGCGTTCCCGCGTGCGGAGACCGAGATCAACAGTACCCGTGGTCGCTCCACACCTGCAGTAGCGCGTGCGAGGGCCGCGCGACGGCGATCAAAGGCGTCCACGATGTCCTCCGCCCGCTCCGGGGCCCCGAGGAGCTCGCCGAGGATCCGAAGGTCGCGGGCATACTGCTCCGGGGTTTCCAGATCCAGATACACCACCGGCACACCGGCTGTCTCGAGCGGCCTGCCGAGGGAGTCGCGCATGTAGCTTTTCAGAAGCACCAGATCCGGATTGCGGGCGAGCACCTCCTCCGGTCCCGCGCTTCTCCCGAGCCGGGTCTTCTCCCCCGGATCATCGTCGAGCACCGAGAAAAAATCACCCAGGCCCTGATCCGTGACGCCAACCGCCACGACGCGATCGCTTACCTCCGGAAAGAGATAGAGGGCGTTGGCGAGCAGCGCGACCGCGCGCCCCGCGATGACGATCCGCTCGGGTGCCGCGGGAAGCGTGACCTCGCGGCCCCGAGCGTCACGAATCGTTATCTCGCCTTCGGCTCCGGCGGCCCCGTCCACGGCGGGAAGCGCAAGGGGGACGAGCATTGCAATGAGAAGGAGAAGTGCGAGCGCGGCGGAGCGACGTGAAACGGCCATTCCAACCTCCCGGGTCCGATGTGGTGAAGGGTATTCTATGAGAGACGGCACGACTCATCAATCGATCAGTGCTACAATCCCGCCGTGTGAGCACAGGATCTGCTTCCGCCCATGACTGCATTCTTCTCGCAGCCGGTCCCTCCACGCGGATGGGACGCCCGAAGCAGATCGAGCCGGTGCACGGTATCCCCCTGTTCATGTTCGCACTTCGCGCCGCTCTCGAGAGCTGCTCCCGTGTCATCGTGGTCGAAGGCGCGGTGTCACTCTCCCCCTACCTCTCACCCCACCTGCCCCCTTCCCTGCGCGCCGGCGGGCGCGTCGTCATGGTGCGAAACGAGCAGTATTACCGCGGCCAGCTCGGCTCCCTGCAGGTCGGTCTGCGGCAGAGGCAGACTGCGGCAGCATTCATCATGCTCGCCGACCTGCCCCTGGTGGCCCCGGGCACCTACGACGCCGTCGCCGCGTCACTGCGTCCGGAGGATGTGGCCGCATACCCCGTCCACGCAGGCCGCCGTGGTCATCCTGTGTGGATCGGTGCCCCGGCGATCGAACTTCTCCTCTCCGCCCCTCCGGAACGTCGGGCACTCGAGGTCATCGCCCCTCTGCACCCGCGGGAGGTCGAGGTTGCCGACCCGGGCATCTACCTCGACGCGGACACGCCGGAGGCACTGGCTGTTATTGCGGGGCGGGTGGAGTGACGCGAGCGAACGGGACCTTAGGCAGAGGCGGCGTCGAAGCGCAGGATGAAGCACGTCGAAGGAGATCTCTGCAACTCGAGGGTTGCCCCGAGCTGCTCGGCGAGGCTGTGAACGAGTCGCAGTCCGAGGGAAGTCGTGTTCTCAAATTCCACCCCCTCGGGGAATGGACGGCCCGAGTTCTCGAGTCGATACTCGCACATCTCTCCGGCCCCGGTGCCGGACGATTGCTCCGATACATCTCCGGCTGCAGCGTCCTGCGCGCGTAGTGTAAGAGAGAAACGCCGCTCCCCGCCGGGCACAAAGGCGTGCTTGACCGCGTTCGTGGCGATCTCGTTGGTAATGAGGCCGAGCACCACCGCTGCCTGCGGCGAAACGGAGACCGCGTCAAGATCCTCTTCGATCCGACACCGCTCTTCTGACATCGAGGAGAAGACCGTGCGGGTAAGGTCTGCGAGATAACGTGACAGATCGACCCTGGTGGCACTCGCGCCATGATCGTGGAGCATCTCGTAGAGCATGCTGACAGCGGCGAGCTTCTGCCGGATATCACGAAGCACCTCTACCGAGGCCTCGGCATGTACCGGATCTTTCGCCTCCACCTCGTCGATCTTGAGATTGATCAACGAGTTGATCATGCTCAGGTTGTTCTTGATCCGGTGGTAGTTCTCCCGCGCGAGGAAGTCCTTCTGCTCGATGGTGGCCTGCAGAGTTTCTACGAGCTGCCGATGCTGAGTGATGTCGTTGGCGACCGAAAGTATGTAATACTGCCCGGCCTCCCGGTAGGGATAGTCATGCCACTCACACAGGATGTCCCGTCCGTCCCTTGTTCTGTCATAGTTCACATTGCGGGTTACGTGATTGACCCCCAGCGATTCTACAAGCCAAGCTTTGAGCTCTCCTGCGGTCATCTCGTTGCGCGGCGAATAGAGCAACCCCATCAACACGCGCCCCACGGCCTCTTGCTCGCTGTAGCCGAACAACACCTCCGCGCCGCGGTTCCAGTGGCGGACCACATAGTCGGGGTCCGAAACCACCGCGGCTATGGGGATGTGCTCGAAGAAGAATCGATACGCCTGCCGCTCGCTGTCGATTGTTCGTTCCCGTTCTCGACGCTGAAGAGCCGCCTGCACCGTTCGGAGAACGACCGGGGCGCTCTCGGCGTTCTTTTCGACATACCCGTAACAGAGGGGGTGCGGCGCAGGGATGTCTGCGGGCGGCAGTCCGGGCGGGACGAGATAGAGAACGGGAATGGAGGGCTCCTCTCCGAGAAACGTTCCAGGAGCCTGCGTTGCGTCCACGAGGAGAAGGGCTGGTCGCCGGGGAGCCGAAAGCCGTGCCGTCCACTCGGCGGAAGCGCCGATCGACTCCACCTCGAAACCGCTTTCGGCGAGGACAGAAGCAAGGAGGTTGCGGGTCTGGCCATCGGGATCCAGGATGAGAATCGAACGGTTCACACGTGCCGAAAGAATAGCACGAGTTTGACGGGCGGCCAAGGAGGCTTCGGCACTCGTCGCGGAGGTAGTGTCCCGGTGTGTGGTGTAGCGTGCTTCATTCTCCTGGTGTCGAAAATCCGGTGACAAAACCCCAACTTGGTGCGAAGGTGAAGTATGGATTCAACCAGCACGGCAGAAGATCTTGCAGCCCGCCTCGCCGACGGACCGCCCATCCTGAT
>JAAAOH010000202.1 GCA_009908925.1 Spirochaetota bacterium
CAGCACGGCACCCTCAGCGCCTATCCGAGTTACGTGAACCGTGTCTACGGCGTCCGCACCGACGAGGGTGAGGAGTACGTGGCGAAGTTCTACCGGCCCGGCCGCTGGAGCCGGGAGGCGATCCTCGAAGAACACGAGTTTCTCGCAGATTGCGCGGATGCGGAGATTCCCGTCGTCGCTCCCATCCCTGATAACGACGGTGACACCCTCGGCGCACTCGAGGTCACTGGCGAAACCGAAACGGGCGCATCACAGGTGACAGAGTTCCCCTTTGCCCTCTTTCCCAAGCGCGGCGGGCGCAACTTCGATGCCGAAACCGACGACCAGTGGTATCGCCTCGGGAGTATCGTCGCCCGCTGTCATCTCGCAGGTCGAAGGCGAGAGGCGCGCCATCGGGCCGTATGTCGGCCGGACACCTGGACGGCACCCTTCGTGGACGAGCTCACCGACCAGAACCTCATACACCCGGACATCGCCGCGGAGTTCCGCGACACCGCGGCGAAGATTCTCTCCCTCGCACAACCCCACTTCGCGGGGGTCCCCTTTCACCGCATCCACGGCGACTGCCACCGCGGCAATCTCCTCGATCGACCCGGCGAGGGGCTTCTCATTATCGACTTCGACGACATGATGGTGGGACCGGCGGTGCAGGATATCTGGCTGCTCCTGCCGGGCCACGCCGCGGACTGCAGCCGCGAGCTCACGATGCTACTCGACGGCTACGAGACCTTTCTCGAGTTCCCACGTGGCAGCCTCAAGCTGATAGAACCGTTGCGGTTCATGCGGATGATTCATTTTCTCGCCTGGCAAGCGCGGCAGCGCGGGGACAACTGGTTCCTGCGCGAGTTTCCCGACTGGGGAACGAAGCAGTTCTGGATCCGCGAGCTCGAAGATCTGAAAATGCAGGCAGGCATCGTCCGCGACGAGCTTGCCGACGCGTGACTGCCAACGGGTGACGGCCCGGCAGCGCGCGATCACAGCCAAGCCTTGATGAGAGCGCTTCGGCGCGTTATATTGGAGACATGATAGATTCAATGACATCCGCATATACATCGATGAATCAGGCGCAGACGGCCCAGCAGGCCAGTACTGCGGTGCTCAAGCAGTCGATGAACGTACAGGAGGCGCAGGGAGAGGGTCTCATGAAACTCCTTGCGAGCTCGGACTCAGAAGCGACACAGCCGGTGCAGGACGCGATGCTCGGCCAGAGCGTCGACACCTACGCGTAAGCAGCAGCCTGCGCTGACACAACGTCGCACACGGCAATAGGAGTTCCCGACGTCGACGGCTCTTATACGCCATCGACGTCCGGGGTTAGCTCTCCCGCCGATCCGGCAACCCGGCCACCGATCTTACTCTTCGGGCTCGTAGGCGAGGACCGATTGCAGTCTTCGCTCGGCGTCGGCAACCGAAATGTCTTTGCGCGCGGCATAGTCCTCGACCTGATCGCGCGACACCCTTCCCACTGAAAAGTACTTACTCTCCGGGTGCATGAACACGTATGCCGAAACGCTTGCCGGCGGCACCATCATGTAGCTCTCGGTGAGCGTCATCCCGTAACGCTCGGGGTCGAGCAGATCCCAGAGGATTTCCTTGTCGGCATGGTCCGGACAGGGAGGATATCCGGGCGCCGGGCGAATGCCCTGGTAACTGACCTGCAGGAGCCGCTCGAGGTCCAGGTTCTCCTCCGGAGCATAGCCCCAGAACTCTTTTCGCACCCGCTCGTGGAGCCGCTCGGCAAAAGCCTCGGCGAGACGATCGGCCAGAACCTTCGAGAGGATCGCGCGGAAGTCGTCGCCCGCGGCCTGGTATTCACCGGAGAGGGCCGGAAGGCCGTCACCGGCGGTCACGGCGAAGGCCCCCATGTAGTCGCGCACACCGGTCGTCTTGGGAGCAACGTAGTCGGAGAGGGAGAGGTAGTAGGGAGTCTCCGACTTGCGCTTCTGCTGCCTGAGGGTCTGAATCACACCGCGGATCTCCGCCCGCGAGCCGTCGGTGTAGAGCTCTATATTGTCGTCCTCGGTAGCATTCGCGGGCCAGAATCCCAGAACCCCGTGGGCAGAGAGCAGCCTCTCGTCGATGATCCGGCGAAGCAGAGCCTGTGCGTCCTCGTAGAGCTTGCGCGCTTCCGTTCCGAGCTCGGGATCGTCGAGAATCTCGGGAAACCGACCCTTCATCTGCCACGAGTAGAAGAAGAAGCCCCAGTCGATGTAGCGGGCGAGCTCGTCGATGGGATAGTTCTCGAACGCCCTCGTGCCGGTGAATCCGGGAACCGTCGGTTCGTACGAGTTCCAGTCCGGCGAGAAGCGGCGGCGGCGCACCTCACCGATGGGAAGATACTCGGTATCGGCGCTCTGGGCCTTGCGCTTCTCCCGGGTCTTCTCATGGAGCTCTGATACCTCTTCGGCATACGCCGCGCGGGTCTCGCGGTTCAACAGCTTCGAGACCACCCCGGAGGCGAGGCTTGCATCCTTCACATGGACCACCGGGCCCGAGTACTGCGGCGCGATCTTCACCGAGGTATGGACCTGACTCGTGGTGGCTCCGCCGACGAGAAGCGGCACTGAGAACCCCTCCCGCTCCATTTCCTTCGCCACGTGCACCATCTCGTCGAGGCTCGGTGTAATGAGCCCCGAAAGCCCGATGACGTCGACATTGTTGTCCCGGGCGGCCTGGAGAATGTCGGGGGTGGGAACCATCACGCCGAGATCGATCACGTCGTAGTTGTTGCACTGGAGCACCACGCCGACGATGTTTTTGCCGATGTCGTGGACATCACCCTTCACCGTCGCCATGAGAATCTTCCCCTTCTCGGGGGCTCCCTCCGCCGGCTTCTCGTCCTCTATGAACGGCTCGAGGTAGGCGACCGCCTGCTTCATCACCCGCGCGCTCTTTACGACCTGCGGGAGGAACATTTTCCCCGACCCGAAAAGCTCGCCCACAATATTCATTCCGCCCATGAGCGGGCCCTCGATGACGTCCAGGGCCCACTCGCGCGCCTTCCGGGCCTCCTCGACATCGTCCTCGATGTAGGAGGTGATCCCCTTGACCAGGGCGTGGCTGATGCGATCCTCCACGCTGCCCTCGCGCCAGGAGAGATCCTGCACCTTCCCGCCCGATGTCTGCTCCACGGTCTCTGCAAGGTCGAGAAGACGATCAGTGGCGTCCGCGCGGCGGTTCAGCAGCACATCCTCCACGTGCTCGAGAAGATCGGGAGGAATCTCATCGTAAACGGCAAGCTGCGCCGGATTCACGATGCCCATGTCCATGCCCGCCTGAATGGCGTGGTAGAGGAAGGCCGCATGCATGGCTTCACGAACGGTATTGTTGCCCCGGAACGAGAAAGAGACGTTGCTGACCCCACCAGAGATGCGTGCGCCGGGAAGCGTGCGTTTTATCTCTTTCGTCGCCTCTATGTAGTCGACGCCGTAGTTGGCGTGCTCCTCGATGCCCGTTCCCACGGCAAAGATATTGGGATCGAACATGATGTCCTCGGGAGCGAACCCGGCCTCATCGATGAGAAGGCGATAGGCGCGCGAGCAGATATCTACCTTACGCCGCATGCTGTCGGCCTGCCCCTCCTCGTCGAAGGCCATGACGACCGTGGCGGCGCCGTACTTCCGAATCTTTCGCGCCTGCTCGAGAAAGGGCTCTTCACCCTCCTTGAGGCTGATGGAGTTCACGACACTCTTTCCCTGTACGCAGCGCAGGCCCCGTTCTATGACCTCCCACTTGGAGGAATCGATCATCAGGGGGACACGGCTGATGTCGGGCTCACTCGCAACGAGGTTCAGAAAGATCTCCATCTCGCGGGCCGAATCGAGCATGGCGTCGTCCATGTTGATGTCGATGGCCTGCGCGCCGTTTTCCACCTGGTCCCGGGCGACCTCGAGGGCCTCCTCATACTGCTTGGACTGAATGAGGCGATTGAACTTTCGCGAACCGGCGACGTTGGTCCGCTCGCCTATGTTCACGAAGAGGCTATCCGGCCCGAGCGTGAGGGGCTCGAGGCCGCTGAAGAAGGTCACGCCTTCGCGACGCTCGGGTACCTGCCGGGGCGCCGCTCCCTCGCAGGCCGCAACGATTTGCCGTACGTGCTCCGGTGTCGAGCCGCAGCATCCCCCGACAAGGTTCAGCAGTCCCTCCTCGGCCATCCCACCGAGGACGCCCGCCATGAACTCCGGGCTGTGGTCATACTCCCCGAACTCGTTCGGCAGACCTGCATTCGGATGTGTCGATACCGGCACGTGCGCGACCTCGCCGATCTCGGATACGTATTCGCGCAACTGATCGGCACCGAGAGAGCAGTTGAGCCCGAAGCTGATGGGATCGGCGTGTTCCATCGAGTACCAGAACGCGGTTGCCGTCTGTCCGGTGAGGGTGCGGCCGCTCTGGTCGGTGATGGTCCCCGAGATCATGATGGGAACGTCGATACCTGTCTCTTCTTCGAAGGTCTTCACTGCATAGATGGCGGCCTTGGCGTTGAGGGGATCGAAGATGGTCTCGATCAGTACCAGGTCGACGCCACCCTCGATCAGGCCGCGAAGCGCCTCGCCGTAGGCGCCGGCAACCTGCTCGAAGCTCACGTCACGAAACCCCGGATCGTTTACATCGGGTGAAATGGACAGCGTCTTGTTGGTCGGCCCGAGCACGCCGGTGACAAACCGCGGTTTGTCGGGCGTCTTCTCGGTCAAGGCGTCAGCGGCGGCACGAGCGATACGGGCACCCTCGGCGTTGAGCTCGTGGACGAGCTCCTGCATGTGGTAGTCGGCCTGCGAAATGGAGGTGCTGTTGAAAGTGTTCGTCTCGATGATGTCCGCGCCGGCCTCGAGAAACTGAGTGTGGATGGCGCCGATGATGTCGGGCCGGGTGAGGTTGAGCAGATCGTTGTTCCCCCGCAGGTTGATGGGGCTTCCGTTCTCGCCGGTGAATTCGGCGAAGCGCTCGCCGCGGAAGTCCTCTTCCTCGAGGCCATGGGCCTGTATCATCGTGCCCATTGCACCGTCGAGGAAAACGATGCGACTGCGAAGTCTCTCACGGATGGTTGAAATGCGTTGTTCTCGCGTCATGGGGACCCCTCTCAAGGTCGCACAGTATACAGATCAGGATGGGATTTGGCCACTGCGCCGCATTCTGCATGCTTGCACTCAGACCTCAGGCTGCATATAGTGGCAACACACACATATGCGATAACTCGAGGAGGAACTCATGCGCCTGGATGGAAAGATCGCCGTCGTTACCGGCGGTGCACGCGGAATCGGAGAAGGTATCGGGAAGCTCATGCTGCGGGAAGGCGCGGAGGTCTACCTCGTCGATCTGCAGAAAGAAACCGTGGAAGCCACCGCTGCCGCCCTCGGGGAAAAGGCCCACGGCCTCGCGGCTGACGTCTCGGACTCGGCATCAATCGAGAAGATGTTCTCGGAGGTTCTTGGGGCCACCGGCGGGCGACTCGACATCCTGGTGAACTGCGCGGGGATCGGGACACAATCGGCGTTCATTGATACGCCCCTCGACCTGTGGAAGAAGGCCATGGCGATCAACCTCACCGGGACGTTTCTCTGCAGCCAGCTCGCGGCCCGCGCGATGGCGGAAAGCGGCGGCGGGTCGATCGTGAATATCGCCTCCATCTCGGGAAGCCGCGCCGGAACGGGACGCACTGTCTACGGAACCACGAAGGCCGGCATCATCCACCTGACGAAACAGATGGCCATCGAGCTCGCCGCGCGCGGTATCCGGGCCAACGCCGTCTCTCCGGGACCGGTCGACACGGAGCTCACGAAGCAGGTCCACACCCAGTACCAGCGCGAGCGCTACTACGCCCAGATACCTCAGGAGCGCTACGGGACTATCGAGGAAATCGCACACGCTGTACTCTTCCTCGCCTCCGAAGAGGCATCCTACATCACCGGGCACAACATCAACGTGGATGGCGGTTTCATGGCGGCGGGGCTGCTTACGCCCGAGGATCAGCAATAGAAGCCCATGGGTGACCATTCATCTTCGCCGTCGGCAGTGGCGGTCTTCTGCGGCTCGAACACCGGTCGCAACGATGCATACCGGGATGCGGCCGGCCGTCTCGGACGCACGCTCGCCGAACGCGGCATCGAGCTCGTGTACGGCGGCGGCAACGTGGGGCTCATGGGCGTGCTTGCCGATGCGGCCCTCGCGGCCGGCGGACGGGTCACAGGCGTTATGCCGCAGCATCTCGTCGACCGTGAGGTTGCCCATCGGGGGCTATCGGAGCTCAGAGTCGTCGCGGACATGCACGAGCGCAAGGCGACCATGGCCGCGGCATCGGACGCCTTTATCGCCCTTCCGGGCGGACCGGGCACGATGGAAGAGTTCTTCGAGGCCTGGGTATGGAGGCTGCTCGGCCTGCACGGGAAGCCCATAGGATTGCTGAATACCGCGGGCTACTACGACAGACTCGAGGCATTCCTCTCCCATGTCGTCACCGAGGGCTTTATGGCCGAGGTCGCCCGCCGCGCGCTCGTGGTCGACGCCGACGTCGAGCGACTCCTCGACCGGCTGTAGCCCGGGTTACGGAGCGGTCCATTCGAGGAACCAGCCGGTAGCGGGCATTGCGTCGTCATCCATCGATGTATGCCGATCCGACTCGACACTTCCGCCAACGGCCGTGACGGCGAACTCCCATGTGCCGTAGCTCAGCAGGCTCTGCGTTACGGCCAGCGTCGGCGTCTCGCTTGCCTGTACCTCCGAGACGCTCTGCCACTGGTACTCTCCGCGTGGTCGGGCGTACACACGATACGACTCGATCCCCGAGGCATCGCCAGGCGGGTCCCAGGCGAGCACAAAGCTCTCTGCCACGACACTCACCGCCTCCCCTACCTTGTTGAGGTCGGGAAACGGGAGCTCCGCAGTGGTGGTCACGTCGGCCATGATACGCACGCTCTCACCAGCGCCCGCTATGACTTCTCCCCCGTCGAGAAGCTGTAACGACAGACGATGGTATCCCACCGGTACTCCTGAAATCGTTGTCGAGGCGGCTCCGGGAGAGTCGACAGGCACCGACAGCGTCGTCTCATATCCGTCCGCGTCGACAATCACCGCCTCCACCGACGGCGAAACGGTATGCTCGGGGTTCCAGGTGGTACTCAGCTCGAGCGTTCCCGTGCCGTCTACGACGGTGACCGGTACTGCCACCGGGGTCTCTCTTCCCGCCTCGAGCGTGACAGACGCCGTCCCGTCCGCTACGGGAAATCCCGCGCTGTTCGTGCCTACAGCATCTACCGACCAGGAGCCCGGAGCGAGATCAGCCACCGTGGCACTGCCGTCGGCAGTATCGACGTCGAAGCTGTCTCCGTTGGGACCGGTACCGGTAAGCCGGTAATGCACCGGCCGGGTATCTACCCCCGGCAGAATTGTCTGAGACGAAAGGCCGCCGACGCTGAGCGTCACTGACGCCCGCTCTTCGGCGCCGGCGCTGCCCGAGAGGGGCTGCGCGCAGGACCACAGCGTGACCAGGACACCCGCCACAGCGATCACAAGGAGAGTACGAACCCCGACGGTGGTGCCGCGGCCCCGCGACTGTGCGCGGGACCGGGTATACGTTGAATTCGAATCACTCATCATTCCACCACCGAAAAGCCGTGGGAGGCAGACCCGGATCGGCTCCCGTCTGATGTGTAGGCAATGGCGTCAAGTCGGTACGTTCCGGGCACAAGGCTCTGCCCCAGCGTGACCGTGTCTCCGGCCGCCAGATATGCTCCGTTGAGGTACCAGGTGAAGGACACCGGCTCGCCGTCCGCATTGCTCACCGCCCCCGTGACGGACATCGAGTCCCCGAACGCAAGACTTGCCACTGCTCCGCTCAGGCTCACTTCGAGCGGTTCATCCAGGTCAGGATCAATCGTGATATCCGTGTCGCCGGTCGGCGGATTGACGGTGTTGAAGGCGATTGTGCCGCTGGTAGTTGCCCCCGCGGCAACGCGGGTGGCCTCGGCAGCACCGGCGACCGCGATCCCAGCGTCGAGCACCTGCACTGAGAGGGTATAGTAGCCGGCGGCCGTGTCGACGCTTTCGTACGTCGCCTGCCCCGCCCCGGAGATGTCGAACGGAAGACTCGTGCTCGTTCCGTCGGAGGCCACGAGGCTCGCTACGACCGAAGGGTCAGTGACATCCGCGTCCGGCCAGGTGACAGAGACCCGAAGCGTCCCCGGCCCTTCGTACGGGCGGACGGCCACCGTGAGCTGCGAGGTTTCCCCCGCCGAGATGATGGTCTCACCGCTGCCGCTTGCAACGTCCACACCATCCAGGTTGTAGCCAACCACATCGATCACCCAGAACCCGGTCGTGAGCTCCTCGACCACGATGAGACCACCGGCCGTTGTTCGCTCGAATGAGGCGCCGTCGGGTCCCGACCCGGAAACGACGTACGAATCCACATCCATATCCAGGTCGGGCAGCAGACTCTGCGTGCCGATAGACCCCACGCTCACCTCGAGTGCGCCGCCGGGATCTTGCACAGGCAGATGACAGGCGGCCAGACCCAACACGGTAATCGCTGCGACAACTGTCGTCGCCGTCCGTACCGCCGTTCGGGCGTACCTCGCCCGTTTGCTAAAAACACTATTCATGAGGAAACCTCCAACACAAGTTGTTGCATACAATTTGCAGGAACCGTGCCAGGTTGGAACCTATCAATGGCGGAGCTTTAAGTGGTTACAAAAAAGTGACTTGGATTCTGAGGCTCAATGCAGTGTACGATTTACCTGACGCCGGCCGATGACAAGAACGTAAGTCAGAGTCCCAGATGTGCGGCGGTTACCGCGCTGCGGGCCGAAACGGCGCTACCGCGAGACACGGGCTCCGCACGCTTCAGCGCGTCGTAGAAGCTGTGCCACGCGGCACGCTCGCCGAGATAGCGCGCTCTCACCGTCTCGCCGGTGGGATCCCGAAACAGCGGACCGAGCTTACGTGCGGCTATCCGCAGGGCACCTTCGGCCTCCTCGTTATTGCCGGCGGCGACGAGCTGCGCGGCGTGCAGCGCCAGCCGCAACACGATCACGCTGTAGCAGCGTGACGTAGTGAAACAGCCGGTGAACGGATCAATCTCCGACTTCGTCCGCTCCATACCCCAGGGTAGGACTTCCGCATAGCGGGTAAAGTAGTACGTTCTCGCGAGGTCGCCGATGAACCGACCGGTACGGGCCGCGGCGATGGACTCACCGGCAAAGGCCTCTTTATCGTGGCGCATCACCAGCCCCGGCTCATGGACGTACCGCAACAGGCTGCCCTGCTCACGGTCGTACAGCACGGACAGGATGTACGCCTGGTCTTCGGCGCGTCCGATGAAAGAGGGCGTAAAGGGACGGTAGCGCCGGAGGTGGTCAACGAGGATGCCGTTCGTCCCGCCGGTTACGTGCACGCGCTCGATGCAGCGGGTGCGGCCGTCGATACCGGCATCGGAGTTCCGGCCACCGGCGCCGCCGGGGCGATCCGGCCCCGCGGTGCCGTAGCGTGTCATCATCTCGGCGCGCGTGCTCACGGCCATGGGCAGCTTGTTGAAGAATACCGCTGCCTCGCCCGCGGGGATCACGTCCGGAAACGGAACGTCGGGGGTGTATACGCCGTAACTGATGTCCTTCTCAT
Organism: Spirochaetota bacterium; assembly: GCA_009908925.1. Classification (GTDB taxonomy): domain Bacteria; phylum Spirochaetota; class Spirochaetia; order DSM-27196; family PWMO01; genus JAAAOH01. The sequence continues at coordinate 9,613 of JAAAOH010000202.1, forward strand.
TCACGAGCG
>JAAAOH010000034.1 GCA_009908925.1 Spirochaetota bacterium
AGTCCGACCCTTAACATGGTCCGGACCCTGTCGTCGATTCATAACATCGGACTGGGTGACCACACCGTCGACGGCTTCGGGAACTTCGTCGGCGAGGGGTTCGCGTATCATGAGTATGGCAACCTCGTACAGAAGATCATCGAGCTCGAGTTGCTCACCGATGTCGACAAGACACGGGCAAAGAAGCTGCAGACCTATCGCGATGCGCTGAAGAAGTCCACGAGCGGCAAGAACGTCAAGAAAGAAAAGGTGAAAGAGGCCCTCGACTCCGGCCGCGATCTCTTCCCTGAAGAGATCTACACCAATACCCACGAGCAGCTGATGTACGTGGTGAGGATCTTTCACGCCCTTTTTCAGGCGAGCACCTCGAGCGTGGACTCGTCTCTGGTTGTGCAGGGCATGGTGTTCGGCAACTTCGGAAAGAACTCCGGCTTCGGCAGCTTCTATACTCACGACATCATCGAGGGCGATTCGCGCATCAGCGGTGAGTACTTCGAGGAAGCCTTCGACGCGAGACAGAAGAAGGGCATGCCTCTCGAGAAGGTGTCCAAGGGCCTCTACAAGGAACTCGATCGAATCGGGAGCGAGCTCGAGAAGCATTTCAAGGAAATCCGCACCGTGCGCTTTACCGTGGAGAACGGCAAGCTCTGGGTCATCGACCAGCAACCCGTTCCCAACAAGTCCACGCAGGCGGAGATCAAGACGCTCCTCGATCTCCACAAGGATAAGGTCGTCGACGACGACTTCGTGATCGCCGCCATCAAACCGGGGCGTTTGAGCGAAATCCTGCATCCCGCGCTCGACGTGTCCTCGGTGTCGAATTTCAAGACGGCGAACGGCGGCATTGCGGGTGCCGTGGGCGCGGCTATCGGCCGTGTTTACTTCTCGACCGACGCACTGCTGAAGGCCCACAAGCGGGCCATCCAGGAGAACCAGCCGGCGGATTTCATCCTTGCCATGCCCTCGACCTTCGCGGAGGACGTGAAGGCGATCGAGGTGGCAGAGGGCGTGCTGAGCTCAGAAGGCGGCTATGCCTCGCACGCTCCGGTTGTGGCGCGGAGCCTCGGTAAGGTGGCGCTGGTTTACCCGGGCGTGCGATTCCTGAAGAACTCCATGAAGATAGGGGATACCGAGGTGAAGGAGGGCGAGTACATCACGCTCAACGTGCCGTACTACGAGAAGCCCACCATCTATTTCGGCCAGGCCCGACTGAGCAAGCCGACGCCCGAGGGCAGCGGGCTGCTCGAGTTCCTCGAGATCGTCCAGCGGCGCATCGATGACTTCGATGTGCACGCGAACGCGGACCAGCCGAAGGACGCCGAGCTCGCGCGGACCTTCAAGGCGCACGGCATAGGTCTCTGCCGCACCGAGCACATGTTCTTCGCCGACGACCGCATCAATACCTTCCGGTCCATGATCATCGCCGAGGCGCCGGATGAACGGGCCGAGGTGCTCGAGAAGCTCGAGCCGATGCAGATGAACGACTTCTACCAGTTGTTCAAGATCATGAAAGGTCTGCCGGTCACAATCCGCCTTCTCGATGCTCCGCTGCACGAGTTTCTGCCCCACACCCAGGATTCCATGAAGCAATTCGTGGAGTTCTTTCGCAAGGGCCATCCGAAGGTGAGTGAGAAAGAGGTCAAGCTACGGTGTGATCTCCTCGAAGAGTTCAACCCCATGCTCGGCCATCGTGGTATCCGTGTGGCAATCTCCTACCCGGAGATCTACCGCATGCAGGTCCGCGCGATCTTCCAGGCCGCATACAAGCTCAAGGCAGACGAGGGGATCGAGGTCATCCCGGAGATTATGATCCCGCTGGTAATGACCGCAAACGAGCTCAAGACCATCCGGAACGGCAAACGGATCGAGGGCAAGTCGATAGCCGGCATCCAGGATATCGAGGAGAGCGTGCGCAGGGAGATGAAGATCGACGAACCGATCGACTACAAGATCGGCACGATGATCGAGCTCCCCGCAGCTGCTCTTCAGGCCGACCGCGTTGCCCGATATGCCGAGTTCTTCAGCTTCGGCACCAACGACCTGACGCAGACAACGAACGGGCTGTCGCGGGACGACTTCAACAACTTCTTCTCCGACTACAACGAGTTCGACCTCCTCGAGGAAAACCCGTTCAAGGTGCTCGGCGAGCAGGTCAAGGAGATGATTGCCATCGCTTCAGAGCGCGGGCGTCTGACCCGACCTGATCTCGACCTCGGCCTCTGTGGTGAGCACGGCGCCGAGCCGGAGAACATTCCGTTTGCGAAGGATATCGGACTGAACTACGTCTCCACCTCGCCGTACGGCATCCCGATTGCGAAGCTCGCGATCGCGCAGATGAACATCGAGCGGGAGCAAGAGGCCGAGAAAAAGTAAAAGCGGACGTAGTTCGCAAGTGCGGAGGGTGGGCGCCATGCGCCTGTGCCGCCCGCGCTTTGGTTCATATCGGCCGAGGATCCTGAACAGAAAGTGAAAGGCCGCCCGTCCCGGGCGGCCTTTTTTTTCCTTTTTTATCGTTTGGATTCCGTGCTCGCGAGAGAGCGGCTTATCAATCAATGTCCGGAATGGAGTAATCGTCGTCGAGCGCTTCGAGTAGCTCTCCGAAGGTAAAGGTGAGCTCCGAAATCTCGCCGTTGACGGTTGTCTCCTCGACGTTATCCTCCAGGAAGGTGCCGCTTACCCCGAAGTCGAATCTGCCGCCGGAGCTGGGGCCACCACCCGAGAATCCTGCAGTTGTGAGGTTGGGCTGAGGATCTCCGACAAGGTAGTACTGACGTTCTTCGGAGAGGAGTGCAGTTGCAACTCCGTAGATGCTCCCGGCGTCAGGTAACGTGGATGACTCCTCGCCAATAACGCTGAGCGTGTACGCGGACCGTTTCGGCTCGACGGCACTGTTACTGTCGAGGATGTAGAGAAATACTTCGACATCCTGGTCGGCGGGCTCCTCGGCGTAGAACCAAAGTGCGAAGAAGTTGTAGGAGGAACTCCCTTCAAACCCCTCGTCGAACTCATCGAACGAGAAACGCGCGATAATTGCGCGGTTGAGAACGGCGTCGGTTTCTTCTCCGTCGATTATCGTGGTAACGGAGCCTGTGCCCTCGTACTCATAGAACCCGAAATCTCCGAGGTCGATCGGCGCCGGGGGAACAAGGAAGGGCTCCACGTAACGCTCATACAGAGTCTCTAGAAAGGTAGGAAAGCGATCCGCGGTCAGATTTACCGACACCGTGGTATCCGCGCCGGCGCGGATACGGGCGGTTGTAAAGCCGAGTCTCAAGTCGGATACCCCGGCGTCGCCGTCGATCCAGATTACGTATTCCTGCCCCACATCGAGATTGTCGAAGCGGACGCTGGAAACGCTTTCCAGACTGTTGGTGTCGAAGTAGCGGGCCACGCCGCCGGGGATGGAGATAAGCTCACCGGCGGTGCCTGCCGTGACCGGCTGCGGCTGGCCGAACTCCTCGAGTGCCGGACTATCCTCCGGGAGCGGGGCAGTGCGAGCGGGCGCCTCGGGAGCGCCATTCGGCCCGACGCGAACGCTTCTTCCGCCGCCACGGAAGTAATCGGCCTCGACCACGAAGAAGGTCAGCTCGGTGAAGTCGCCGAGATTCTGTGTGCCGATGCCTGAGGTTCGCGTGAAGTCGATGGTAAGTGCGCCCCCCGCTGATGGGTCATCCGCGAGATTCCAGGCGCAGCCTGTCACCAACAGCGAAACGGCAACAAATCCCACCACGGAGATCGTCGTACGGATGATAGCATTACGCTCTTCAGGGTTCCCGGTATTCCAGCGATTCATTCCATCCCTGCCTTCGCCCGGCACAGATCGTGCCGCGGGCGTCAATACGTTACATCGATCACGACTGCCTGTTGATTTTCGGGTGTCGTCCGTATCGGATTGTTGGTATCCCCTCCCGCGCCTGAGCCGGGCGTGGTGGAGGAGACTATCGAGCGACGGGTGCGCTCATTCTCGGGGTCGGACGGCGGGTCGGTGGGATCCACGCTCGTCTCCTCGTTTTGGACGACGGATACTTGCCGCCCGTAAGGATTGGAAACGGAGACGAGTCCCGTGAGAACCCGCACCGTTCGGCCGTTGAAGGTAAAATTCGTGCCCCGTACGGAAGCCGTTACCACCGGGCTGCGAAATCGGAAATCCGATCGGACGCCCTCCGCGCTCTTGACCTCACCTCTCACTCGCCCGACTCTGAGAAACATCTCGCTCTCAATCGAGTCGTCCCGTTCTATGAGCTGGTCGACCCGCATCCGCGTGAGCGGCCGTACACGGAGAACGGCGGCATCTCCGAGGGCGAGGACCGCCTCCGAGGAGAAACTCGTGGAGATCTCGGCGTCGACCGGTATCTCCATGTCCTCCTCGCCAAGTTCCCAGGCGCCCCCAGGCAGGCGAACCTCCACACGACCATCGACCGACTGCAACACCGCGCGAAACGTTTGTGCCGGGAGTAAGCCGGGCGTAGCGAGGAGTACGACGAAGAGCAGGCCGGCCAATGCGAGAACCCGATACGGTGGCGTTGCGCGTTCCTCTCGATGATGTATAAATCGGCTCCTGGAGTTGTATGTCACGTTACCCTCTCCTTTACAAATGAACCGGCTTAATGAAAGACCGCAGTGCTCAGAAACTGGTGCTGAACTCCACTCGTCCATACACCGTTGTGTCTCCCTCTTCGGGGATGAACACCCCCACCTGGACAGAACCACCGATGTCCGAGAAGGGGCGCACGTCGATGCGCCCGCCGGCCTCGGTGCCACGATACCCATCGGTGGCGGTTGGATCGGCCCCGAAAACGGCAGCGCCATATCCGCCAACTCCCACGTTCTGCAATAACTCCGATTCCGCTGTATAGAACGGTCGGAAGCTGTACTCCCCGGAAGCGAGGAGTAGATCCGGTGATGTGATGGGAGTGAGCGTGACCAGATCCGGTTCGGTTATTGGTGCGTAGGCCTCGAAATCATCGTCGTCGGCGGAGGCATAGTACCCGCGCATCGAGATGACCGAGCGCGCCAGGGCGTCAATGAAGATGCGGAATCGGTGTGAGCCGGAGAACATTAATCCGGAGGTGTCGATATCCCGGGCGTCGTCGGTATACTGAACGCCCCCGACAAGCCCGACTGTCTCGTAATAGAAGCCCGAGAACACCCGACCACTGAGGGATAGATACCCGTATTGCGTATCAATGACGTCCTCGTCGCTGCCCTGCATATCAAACTGCGCTACCCCGCCGAGAAGCAAATCCTGCCTGAGCACCAGCTCGGGGAAGCTGACCTCGAGCAGCGTTATCCAGCGTGGCGGGGCGGTGGTTCTCTGATCATCGAGAAGGTCGGTGAGATCGGCAAACGACATCTCGATGGACGCGTTTTCCTTGAGGAGCATACCCGTGTACCCGCCTGCAAGCCGAAGTCCGATCCACGGATAGTCGAGAGACGCCTCGAGGCCATCCGCGCGATGGTCAACCACCAGGCCCCCGCTATCGGAGAGCTGGTATCGCCCACCCGTCAGGCCCAGCACGGATCGCGGGCCAAGCACCGCCGGTAACGCCGCTCTGCCCGTAAAATATTCCAGATCGGCGGCGGCCACATCATCCACGATGTACAGCACGATCCCTTCGATGAGTAACTCTGCCGATGCATCACCTTCCAGCTCCGGGAAGAGCTTGGCCCAGGCCCCTATGGTGAAGCGGCCCCGCGGATCCTCGTTCTCCTCGAAGTCGCCCTGAGATTGCAGTCGCCCGCCGCTGTCGAGGCCGCGCGCAGTCGCAGGTGCGAGCAGGAGGGTGGCGGCGAGTATCGTCGTCAAGACAGAGAACGCGGTCACCCGGGAATAAGACGCATTCATCCGCGATCCTCCATCGTCTCGAGTATACGCGTTATCATGCGGAGCGCGCGCTCGCCATCGAGCGGCTGCAAGGCGTAGTTCTGTCCAGCCACGATGCGGCGCCAGCGCATCTCGCGCAGTGCGTAGCGGGGGCCCGGAAAGAACCCATACCAGAATCCGCCGGACAGATCGTGGGATAGCATGAGCATGTAGGAGAAGTCGCCGAGGGTAGCGTCGGATTCGAGGTCCCGGTCGGCGTAGCGGTCACGGTGCTCGGCACCCGCAGCTAGAGCGCGCAACATGCCGACAGCCGCTGCCGCGTCCTGTTGTGGATCGATTACCCCGGCCGACAGGGTTGCGAGGTAGGCAGCGTCACCGATGCTCAGAACCGGGGACTCCAAAATGGTGTCTATGCGATCGGCGGACTGCCCGAGCATGATCCCGGCGGGAAGAAGAGTAAGCAAAACTACCAGAGCCGTAAGCTTCACCCGAGCACTCATGTACGTGAGCATACTGCATAGACTGCGTCAAGTCAGCAGTTTTTTGTATAAATTTGAGTCAACAGGTCTTGTTTTTTGCATGCGGCGCGAGCATACTGCGGGCAGACGAATAGCGAGCACGAACCGACGCTCGCAGGAGGAGGGATTGGATGGCAAAGAGACGAGTGCTGTTCACGGTTCTGTGTGCGGCGGCGGTGCTGCTCCCAGTCGCCGTATCGGCGCAGGGGCTTGAATCCACTGACGCGGAATTCCGTGTGTTCGGTGTGGAACTGGGCTCGCTTGCGGGGTACAACCTGGAAGACGAGGAAGCCGTGATAGGACGAAATTTCGGTTTGAGCCTTGCAGTGATGGATAACATCCAGGTCGGCCTGGGTGCGGTCATGTTTTCAGCAGACGGCATTCCTCAGCGCATGTACGCGGGTATGAAATTCGACTATTTCTTTACGGACAGGCTTGCGTTCTCACTGCTGACCGGTAATGCCGCCGTGGGCACGACCCCGGCCTTCGGTGGTGCGGTCGGTGGACAGTATCTGATCGTGCGTAGTCAGCCGGAGAACGGCTTTTCCTCAGCATTGAAGGTGAAAGTCGACTATTTCATGAACGATGAGGACGGTCCGGACGCGGGCACGATTGCGATCGGCCTTGCAGGTTCCATCGGGCTGTAGCACAGAGCTGCTGCTGAGCGTAATCCAAGGAAATTAGGAGCGTTATGATGAGAAAGATGATCGTTGCCACCACGGCTGCGGTGGCACTGCTGCTGTTGGCACCGGCTGTGTTCGCGCAGGAGACCGTAACCGACATTTTCGGTATCGAAGTCGGTACGGTCATGGGGTATAACTTTAACACGGAGGATATCGGCGCGGGCGAGTCTATGGCCGTGTCCTTCGGCTTCGGCGAACAGTTCGAAGCGAGTTTAATGTTTATAGATGGCGATGGCACCGACATGCCCGACTTCAGCCTGCTGCGCATGTCCTACTATCTGCTTGACGAAGTGGGGCTGGAGATCTCGACCGGAAGCAGCGCGGGAGCGGTGGCAGCCGGTTTCGGTGTGTTTTCTTACCCGATCCGCAGAGAGTTCAACGAGACGCTTACCACTGCGCTGGGCCTTGACCTCAGCTACCTGGTACCGGACATTGCCACGGATCCCGACGAGGGTGTCATGGCATTCGGGTTGAACGCGACGGTAGCCTTCTGAGTTCGTGCGGGCAGTCAGGTTGAGCCTGGCTGCGCTGGAGAGAATCCGCGGGACTGACGCAGCGCACAGATCGGCGCCACAGGGAGGCCGCCCGTTGAGGGCGGCCGTCTTTCTCCGTCGTCCCCGCCGCTACGCGCGAACCGACGCCCCTTTGAGCAGGTCGTCCGCCCTCGCGAGCGACGCCGTGCAATCGAGGGTCAGCGGGGTTACGGAGACCACGCGGTCCACGGCGAAGGCGTAGATGTCGTCCTCGGGGCTGAGGGCGTTGCGATCGACGTGTATGGTCGTGGTTCCGCTCGAGAGCGTACCGTCGACGCGAGGCTCGGAGACGACGGTATGAAAATAGTGGTGACGTGAGAGGCGCGTTATGCGCTCCTCCGTCCCCACCGGGCAATTGTGCGGCACGTCGATCTTGAGCACGTCGAAGGGCAGGAGCTCGCCCGGCGCGCGCCGCCGTGACAGCTCGAGAAGGCGTTGCGCATAGCGCCGTGTGACGCGAATCGGCTCTTCCCAGTCGAGGTCCCCGTAGACGAAGTGATGCTCGATGTCCGTCTGCCGCGAAACGGCGATCGCCGGAACGTCCTGGGCCGCCGCCTGAAACGCCGCCCCGACCGTGCCGGAGATGGTGATATTATTCCCGAGGTTCTCTCCGTAGTTGATTCCGGAGACCACGATGTCCGGCATGCGGCCGCCGCAGAGTACGGCGAACGCGTGGCGCACCACGAGCGCCGGCGAGGCGTCGAGGTGAAAGGCGGTGACCTCCGCACCATCCACGTCCACCGTTGTCGGATGGAAGTGATCGGCGGGATTCCCCACCATGCTCCGTCCCCGCGCGGTCTGCTGCTCGGTGGGAGCGGCTACGAGAACCTGCCCGAGGCCCTGCACCGCCTCGATTGCCGCGTGAAGCCCCGGCGAGAGCACGCCGTCGTCGTTTGTTACCAGAATCAGAGGTTCATTATCGTCGAAGTCCAAAATGTCCACGTTTCGAGCATAGGCGGTTCCGCCGGTTGTTGCAAGGGGGGGCTCGAGCGTGGCGTTCATCAGGGGCCACCATATAGCATCTGCGGCCGCAGGTTGAATCGGGCGGCAGCGCTCGAGCAGGTCTCACTGTCAAAGTACGTTTCGCGTCGAATAAATGAATCGATCTCGGATTCGTGGCCGCCAGGATACGAAACGCTCTTCGGCGCCATTGATGACGAGTCTTTCGCCGCGGAGCGACCGCCGGGATTCGACGATGACTCCCCTCGCGAGCAGCTGTGACGTACTGCCTGGACACGAACACCTGCATCTACTATCTGACCGGCCGCGAGCCTGCGGTGAAGGAGCGGCTTCTCGCCCACTCACCGCGCGAGATCCTCGTTCCGGCGATCGTAGAAGCCGAGCTTCTTTACGGGGCAGAGAGAAGCAGCAGACGGGATCATAACATCTCCGCGGTGCGAGAGTTTCTTCTGCCCTTCAGCAGCGGCGGATTCGGAAGAGACGCGGCACAGGTCTACGCTCGGATTCGGGCTGATCTCGAGCGGCGCGGCCGACCCATCGGGCCAAACGATCTGATTATCGCCGCTATAGCTATCGCTACTGAAACGACGCTCGTAACTCACAACGTAGCAGAGTTCAACCGCGTTGAGGAGTTGTCGGTGGAGGACTGGACCGCAACCCTGGGATAGACCGGCCCCGCGTCGATGCGCCGCACCCGGCCCGCCGGCACTGCGAGCGATAGTCCACGGCGCCGCACCGCCCGCACGGGCACGAGGGATCGAAGCGGAAATCCCGCACCCGACCACTCATAAGTGGTCGGGGAGGAATTGCAGCGGAGAGCCCGACCCCGCCCACCACGCAAGCTGTCCCGCCCGCGATCCCCGGAGCTGCCCAGCATTCGCCGTGACCGCCCGCGGTCGGGGTCGCGAGCAGCGAACCGTGCCAGTTTACAAGGTCGGCGGGGACGTGCCCCTCAGGCGGAGAGCCGGGCCTCGACCACCGCGTTGAAGCGGTCGAGGAGGTGCATTTTGATCATGGACTCGGGCACCCAGGTGCTGTCGGTGTACTTGGCG
>JAAAOH010000089.1 GCA_009908925.1 Spirochaetota bacterium
CCCCGAGGCTTTTCGCCGCCTCGATGAACTCTTTCACCTGGTCATAGTGCTGCAGGCCTTCCTGCTCGACGATTTCGAGGGTCATCCGACGGGCCACCTCCGGATAGTCCCCGAGCGTGGCAAGGATATGCGCGCGCGTGGCGCGGCTGTCGATATCGAGAACCGAGAGGTTGACCGAGACCCCCTCCGGTCTGTGCAGGAAATCTTCTACGGCACGCTGAAACACGCGACGGGTGATCTCGCCGTAGTACTTGCTGTTTTTGGCCACCAGGAGAAACTGCCCGGGCGAGATCGGCGAGCCGTCCTCGTCGAGCATTCTCAGAAGCGCCTCGTATTTCACCACTTCACCGGTGCGGTTATCAACGATGGGTTGATAGTAGGCGGTGAAGCGGTCCTGCGCGAGAGCCTGCCGAATCCGACCAAGCCACCGCAGATTGGTCTCCATGCCGAGATAGGCATCCTCGGCGACGTCGGGCGCATACACGAGCGTCCGGCGGCTGCGCAGCGCCTCGGATAGTCCGAGCTCGGCCTGCTCGAGGAGGACATACGGGTCGGAGGAAATGACGACGGTGAAATCGCTCTCCCACTGCACATCGGACTTCGAGACTTCGTAGTCGTTGAGCCTGCGGTGCATCTTTGCGCCCTGCCGGCGAGCCTCCGCCCGCGTAAGCTCGTTCTCGGCGTCTTCGAGGAGGATCCCGAAGAGCCCGCTATCGAAGTGATAGAGCGTCGCTCCGGACACCCCGTCCCGGGACAGCCATCCCTCCCCAAGCAACGACTGAAGATACTCCGCATACTCCCGCTCCATCGTCTGAGCACGTGGCTCGCCGTAGAACTGGCGGATACTGTCGATACTGTCCATGCTTATGAGGAAGAGCCATGGCCGTTCGTATTCCTTGATTGCCTCCCGATAGGCCGCCCGGTTGGGCAGACCCGTCGTGACGTTGGCCGTGGAAAGCACGTATCTGCGGTTTATGAGGGAAAGGTTGACGTAAGAGCGCACGTGAGCGAGCAGCTCGAGCCTGTCGAAGGGCTTGTTGAGGAAACCGGTTACGCCGGATTCGAAAGCGCTGATGCGGTCATCCGTATCGTCGAGCGCGGTGAGCATCAGGATCGGAATCCGGGCCGTGTCGTCGCGGCTCTTCAGCAGCCGCGTGGCCTCCAGACCGTTCATCTCCGGCATCATGAGATCCATAAGGATCAGGTCCGGTTTCCTCTCCACGGCGATATTTACCGCCTCACGACCGTCAGCAGCCTCAACCAGATCATATGAACTGCTTTTCAACGTCGCGCGAACAGTCAGGCGATTAACCTGGTTGTCATCGGCAACCAGGACAAGCGGCGTATCACTCACGGCTTACCCCGTTATATGTGTTTTGAGAAATATACCGAAATGGCCGGACGGCATCAAGAAGATTAGCGAATAAATGTGCAAAATGGAGTTAATTGCTGGTGCCGGGCGACATGCCGGGCTGGCGGGTCGCCGATGCAGGCCCCGGTGTCCGGGGCCCGCGGATCCTACTGTTCGAACTTCTTGAGAATCAGGATTGCGTTGTGCCCGCCGAAGCCCAGGCTGTTCGACATGACCGCGTTGACGGTGCCCGAGCGTCCCTTGTTGGGAACGTAATCGAGATCGCATTCGGGGTCGGGATTCTCGAGGTTGATGGTTGCCGGGATGTACTGGTCACGTATGGCGAGGCTCGAAACGATGGCCTCCATACCGCCGCCGGCGCCCACCATGTGCCCGTGCATCGACTTGGTCGAGGATACGGCCAGCTTGTACGCGTGATCGCCGAAAACATCCTTTATGACCTTCGTCTCGACGGGATCATTCACCCGGGTCGAGGTACCGTGCGCGTTGATATAGTCGATGTCCTCGGGCTTCATGCCCGCCTCGTCGAGCGCCAGTTTCATGGCCTTCTTTGCTCCGGTGCCCTCCGGATGGGGCGAGGTGCGATGGTAGGCATCACATGTCGAGGAGGCCCCCACGAGCTCAGCGTAGATCTTCGCACCCCGAGCAAGGGCGTGTTCCATCTCCTCGAGGATGAGAATACCGGCTCCCTCCCCGATGACGAATCCGTCGCGGTCGGCATCGAAGGGACGTGACGCCTTTTCGGGTTGATCGTTGTACTTGGTGCTCAGCGCCTGCAGCACGTTGAAACCCGCGACACCCATCTGGGTGATCACTGCCTCCACACCTCCGGAGATCGCGACCTGTCCGTATCCGTCGCGGATCCAGCGGGCGGCGGTCGTCATCGCGTCGGCGCCGGAGGCGCAGGCCGTCGTGATGGCGTAGACCGGCCCCTGGGCGTTGGTGAGAATCGCGACGTTGGCGGGCCCCTCGTTGCTGATGAGCTTCGGAATGGTCAGCGGCGGCACGCGCTGTGGTCCCTTGTCGAAGAGGGCCTTGTAGGAGTGCTCGGTTGTTTCGAAACCGCCGACACCGACGCCGAGTATGACGGCGAGGCGCTCGGGCTCTATACCACTGGTATCGAGATCCGCATCCTGCAGCGCGGTGAGACTGGCCGCGGCCGCAAACTGCGAGAAGATGTCCATCTTTCGCGCTTCCTTGCGATCCATGTAGTCGGAAGCGTTGAAGTCCTTCACCTCCGCGGCAATCTTCGTGTGAAAATCCGTGGTGTCGAAACGGGTGATGGGGCCGACGCCGCTCACGCCGTTCTGCACGTTCCGCCAGATCTCGTCTATGGTCTTTCCTATCGGGCTCATCGCGCCGAGCCCGGTTATGACTACTCTCTTCTTCGACATAGGGTTTCCTTGTTGGACAGAGTTACATTCCCATCCCGCCGGAGATTCGGATAACCTGGCCCGTTACGTAGCCGGCAAGATCCGAGGCGAGAAACATGATCACGTTGGCGACGTCTTCGGGCTCGCCAACCCGCCCCATGGGAATCTGGGCTTTCAGCCCTTCCTGCTGGTCATCACTGAGCTTGTCGGTCATCTCCGTCTGGATATAGCCCGGCGCCACCGCGTTGACGCGGACATTGCGCCCTGCAATCTCGCGGGCGAGGCTCTTGGTGAACCCGATCATTCCGGCCTTCGAGGCCGCGTAATTCGACTGCCCGGCATTACCGACGAGGCCTACTATGGAGGTCACGTTGATGATGGCACCGGTGCGGCGCTTTATCATGCTGCGGCTGACCACCTTCGAGATATAGAAGGCACTGGTCAGGTTGATGTTGATGACATCCTGCCAGTCCTCGGCGGACATACGCATGACGAGGCCGTCTTTGGCGATCCCGGCATTGTTCACCAGGATATCGATCCCGCCGCTTTCTTCGAGAATCTCGTTCACCGTGGCAGTGATGGTCTCCTCGTCGGCGACGTTTCCTTCCTTGTAGATAACTTCGACGCCGTTCTCGGCGGCGATCTTCTTGTACTCTTCGAGATAGTCGCCCGGCTTGCGGCTTATGTAGTACACCGATGCACCGTTTCGCAGAAACGTCTTTACTATGCCGCTTCCGATGCCGCGAGAGCCACCGGTGACCAGTGCTTTCTTTCCGTCAATCAACACAGGATCGCTCCTTCTGCCTGACTCGACCTGCTCACTCGGCGGTGAGCCCCGTGATCGCCTCGAGTGTTCCGGCCGGCCGGCAGGCCGGCTCCGTCTCCGGATGTGCCTTCGTGAAGGCTTTCCACAGCCCGCCGAGGACCGTGCCCGGACCGACCTCGAGGAAACCCGGGCTTCCGTCGGCGACCATCTGCTCTTCCTCGCGCGTCCACATGACCGTGGAGACGAGCTGGTCGAGGCACAGCTTCCGTGCCTCGTCACCGGAGCGTATCGGCAGGCCGCTGACGTTAGAGTACACCGGTTTCTCGGGGTCGGAGAAGGTCACGCCGGCGAGAAACTCCGAGAATCGATCTCGAGCTTCCTGCATGAGGGGGCAGTGGAAGGGCCCTGAAACCTTCAAACGGATGAAGCGCTTTGCACCTGCTTCCTTGAAGACGGGCTCCGCCGCCGCCAGCGCCTCGGCGGTTCCCGAGACAACCGTTTGAACGGGGCTGTTGTAGATGGCAGGATAGAGGTTCTTAACACCATGAGAGGTTATGGTGTCTTTTACCACCTCGAAGTCCAGGCCGAGCACCGCCGCCATGCCTGCCTGACCGGCGTCCGTATCCAGGGTGCGGCTGGTCTCCTCCATGACGCGCCCCCGGGTGGTGACCACCTGGAAAACGTCGGCAACGTCGAGCACACCCGCGTCCACGAGCGCCGCGTACTCACCAAGGCTGAATCCCGCGTAACGGTCCGCGCTGACACCGTGCTCTGCGAGCACCCGGCTTGCGGCAAGGTTCACGAGCGTGATGGCTACCTGGGTGATGTTGGTCTGTTTGAGCTGGTCCTCGTCGCCCTCGAAGAGAACCTGTTTGACATCGAACTCGGCGTGACGATCGGCCTCGCCGAAGAGATCCCTGACGGCCTGAGAATGGTCGAAGAGATCTCGGCCCATGCCGGGGTACTGGGCGCCCTGGCCCGGGTACAGAAAACTGTAACTCATAGGAGCCCTCCCTCGGTGAGCGGAAAGCGTAGCACAGCGCAACAGTCAGGGTCAAGTCGGCTCGCGACCGACAAAAAGGGCCGCCACCACCGCGGGGGCGGGTGCCTGGGACCCGGCGACCCGACGGGACGGGTCACCGGGGTCCCGGATGGAAACCAGGCCCCTATCTTCTGTATACTGCAGGAGGATGAAGCAACCAAACAGGCGCCTGTTCTTCGTGGGACTCATTCTCATTGCCCTCGTGGTCCTGCTTCTCGACCCTGCAGACATCACGAACCGGGTGTTCACCCGGCGGCGCCCGCCCGTGCCGCCGGAGATGGTGTCCGCAGGCGTGTCGCTCGTGCAGGAGCAGGGTGCCGATCCGTCAACGTTTGTCCTCCACGCCCTCGAAGATCACAGAGTCGTTTTTCTCGGTGAGTTTCCGCAAATCGCCGAACACCCGCGCTTCCTGACCGAGCTTATTCCGCAGTTGCCCGAACACGGTATACACGCGGTCGGAGTAGACTTCGCGCTCGCCCGCGATCAGGAGCTCATAGACCGGCTCACCACCGGGCCTGAGTACGACGAAGACCTCGCCCTTCGGATCCTCCGGCGCCGACTGCCGATCTGGGGATACCGGGAGTACGCCGAGGTGTTTCGCGCCGCCTGGGAGCTCAACCGCGGACGTCCCGAGACGGACCGCATTCGCCTCATCGGTCTCAACGTGATGGACGACCAGCGTCCCACCCAGCTTCCGCCCGAGGAGCGGCCCACCGGAGCAGAGCTCGGACGCGCCCTCTTTCCCAACGGACTACCCGACCGCGGCATGGCGCGGACGGCCCTCCAGGCCCTCGAGAACATCGACGGCCCCTTGCTCCTCTACGCCGGCGCCCGCCATGCTTTCACCCGCTTCCGCGACCTCGAGTATGAGACCCGCATGGCCGAGCTCGGCTTCCCCGACGCCCGTCGCGCGGGGAACATTCTGCAGGCCGAGCTCGGAGAGGATATCATCACCGTCTACCTTCACGGCCCATGGCCGGATGAGCAAGGTCGCAACGGACTCACCTTCGCGGCCGGCGGCCTTATCGACACCGTCGTAGAGGAGATTGCTGCCGGGCGGTCAGCCGGCGCGTCGGAGGCGGCCGCGAGCAAGGGCCCGCGATTCGCCATCCCGATCTCCGGAACGCCACTGGCCGAACACTACATCGAGCACGGCGACTACGCGAAACTCCGCGACGGATTCAGCTTCGGCGATCTGACAGATGCCTACGTCGTGCTTGCGCCCACGGGCGAGCTCTCGGCGGCAACGCCGATCGAGGGCTTCATCGCCGAGACGAATATCGAGTCCGCACGGGCGGGCTTCCCCGGACATCTACCGCAGAACGCGGAACCCCGGGACATCAACGCCTACATCGCGCGGGTGTCCGCCAATCTTGATGACATTCTGGAAGGCTTCGATTGATAGGAGACGCGGTCGGCCTGGGCATCCTGTGGCTCCTCGGCTTTCTGTTCCTCTTCCGTGTACCCACCCTTCCTGTCGCAGACGGCCGACCGCTCCCGCCGGTAAGCATTATCATCCCTGCCCGCGATGAAGCACGCAATCTTCCGGTGCTGTTTACGTCCCTCGAGCAACAGTCGCTGCGGCCTCTCGAAACCATCGTCGTCGACGATCATTCACAGGACGAGACGGCGCGGATCTCCCTCGCCCGGGGCGCCCGCGTGGTAACTCCCCCGCCGCTCCCGGAGGACTGGCTCGGCAAGAATCACGCCTGCTGGCAGGGAGCCGGCGCCGCACGGGGAGAGCTCTTCGTGTTCCTCGATGCCGACACCCGGCTCGATGACGATGGCCTGCGGCGTCTGATAGAGACCCAGGTCGTCCACGGCGGGTTCGTATCGGTGCAGCCCTACCACCGCATGGAGGCGGCCTATGAACGGCTGTCGGCATTCTTCGCCTTCATCGTGATGGGCGGTATTCGGGCATTCACAATTCTCGGAGGGCGACTGCCCCCGCGCGGTCTGTTCGGTCCGGCCATCGCCTGCCGCCGCGACGATTACTTTGCCATCGACGGTCATCGGGCGGTGAAGGCGGCTGTCCTCGAGGACGTAGAGCTCGGGCGCAGGGCCGCGGAAGCCGGCTACGGCCTCCATTGTTTCGCCGGTCGGGGCAGCATATCCTTCCGCATGTACCCCGGCGGACTTCGCGACCTCGTGGACGGGTGGACCAAGAACTTCGCGCTCGGCGCAGCCGGCACAGGGGTGGTCATGATCCTTCTCGTCACCGCATGGATGGCGGGAGCAGGGGTCGCGATTCGCCTGCTCGTCGCCGGTTCGCTTGCCGGGACGCCGCCGAGGCTGCTGCTCGGACTGGCCGCCTACCTGCTCTACGTGCTGCAGATCCACTTCATGCAGGTTCGAATCGGCAATTTCGGGTTTGTCTCGGCAGTCCTCTACCCGTTTACCCTCTTGTTCTTTATGGTGATTTTCGTACGATCTCTGCAGCTGACGTGGCTGAAGCAGACGGTCCGCTGGAAAGGCCGTGACATAACGGTATGAATGCCCCTTGAAGTACCACAGAGAGATAGAACCGGACAGGTCGAAACAGATCGAGCGTGCCTCATGGCTGGGTATCGTCGGCAACGGGCTGCTCTCGGTACTCAAGATCAGTGCCGGTATTGCTGCAGGCAGCTTCGCGGTCGTCAGCGACGGCATTGACTCGGCAAACGACATCCTCACCTCGCTGGTGACCCTCATAAGCGCCCGCGTGGCCGCTCGTCGGCCGACCGCGCGCTTCCCCTATGGCTACACGCGAGCCGATACCATCGCCACCAAGCTTCTCTCATTCGTGATCTTCTTTGCCGGCGCCGAGCTCATCATCTCCGCAATCCGTCACATCCTCGCCGATACCCCCACGGACCTGCCCTCGCCGCTCGCCGTTTATGTCACGCTCGTCTCCATTGCCGCCAAGATATTCCTCGCCTACTACAAGATCTCCGTGGGTCGGCGAGTGAACAGCTCCATGCTTATCGCCGACGGCAAGAACATGCAGAACGATGTCATTATCTCGGTGGCGGTGCTTGCAGGCCTGGTGGCGACCCACGCGCTCGAGATGCCCGTCCTGGATTCCGTCACCGCGCTCATAGTGAGCGTGTGGATCATCCGCGTTGCTTTCAAAATCTTCATGGAATCGAATACCGAGCTCATGGACGGGCTGCACAGCACGCGCGTCTACGACCGCGTGTTCGAGGCGGTCGGACGCATACCGCAGGCGGAGAGCCCGCACCGGGTCCGCGCCCGCCACGTGGGTCATCTCTATGTCATCGACCTCGACATCGAGGTCGACCCCGAGCTGAGCGTGGTGGCGGCACATGACATCGCGCAGCAGACCGAAGAGATGATCCGAGCCGTCGTTCCGAATGTCTACGACGTGGTTGTCCACGTGGAGCCGCGGGGGAATGCCGAAGGCGAGTGCTTCGGCGTCTCCGAGGACGGCAGGACCCCGGGCGGTGAGGGCTGCTACGACGAGGATGAGCGAGGATGAGCGCTACGCGCGGCCCGATTCATCCCGCCCCCGACGGCGCCCCGCGAGCCGGCGATGCATCGCGGCGAGGCGGGGGCGATTGTAGCGCTGCACGATGATGAAGGGCAGATTCGTCGAAAGGCCGTAAACGATCATCATGACCCCTACGTACCAGGGGTTCCACAGAAAGAATGTCAGCGACAGCGATGCGGAGATCCAGTGTGATGCCTCTGCGCGGCAGGTCTCGGCGAGGTAGCGCTCCAGATAATCCGGCTCGGGGGCAACGAAGGCGCGCTTGCTGAAACCACCGCTGAAGAAGCTCCCGGCTTCCGGCAGGCTGTCCTTCCACCGGTGCACCATGACACGGCGATAAATCCGGCCGTTTCGCTCGAATCGACGCGTGCGGTAGAGTGGAGCCCGGTGATCGAACCTCGAAAGCGGCATCCGGTGTGCCAGATACCCTGCGCCGATGTGGATGGCGATCCAGATGAGCGCGTAGAGCGGAACGAGAACCCACGCAGGCGCCGGCAGCATGTCGTCTTACTCCACCCGGAAGATCGCGTCGGTGATCTCCCGCGCGATGCGCACAGCGCCGCCCCTGTCGAGTGCTGACACGCCGAACGTGTCGCCGAGCAGGAATCTCTCTCCGTCGAGAAAACGATAGGAGACACGCTGTGTGTCGGACACGCGAACCTCGAGGCGAAGCGGCGACCCGGTCCCTCCGGCCGCCGCGCCGGTCGGGCGCAGGCCTGCTGATTTCAGGGAACCCGCGAGGCGCCGTGCAATCCGTCCGTCTACGCCGCTGATCGAGAGCTCGACGGGGAGCTCGATACCGTGCTGTCTCAGACCGCCGCGGTTGAGTCGATAGAGCTCCACGGCGGTGCGCTGCGCCTCTCCGACCTCGCCGTCGCGCCCGGCCCGAATCGCAATTTCGCCAAGGCCCTCTGCAATACTGGACCGTTCCCAGCGCGGATGCATCGCGTTCACCGCCTCGGCGATTGCCGCCCGGTCGTCGCGGAGCATAGCGGCTCGCATGAGATAGAAAGGCTCCGCCTCGGGGATAACCTCGGTCTCGAGATCTCGGGCCTGATCGAGTGCACGCAGAGCAAGTCGCGGGTAGCGCTCCTGCGCCCGGTAGTAGGTCCAGTGGGCGTTGAGGATACTTCCCTCCTGCTCGTAGGCATCTGCAACCCGCGATGCAAATCGCCGGAAGGTCATATCGTGGTACCAGGCGAGGACCCGATAGCGGATACGGCCGGCGAGGTTCGAAATCCACTCGATGGGTCCGGCCGCCGGCTCATAGGAGAGAACGTGCGCCTTGCCGCGATAGATATCCGAGAGAAGGTTGTGCAGCTCCATGCGATGGCGCTGCTCGTCAGTGCCGAAGTTGAACATCCAGTGCAGGTCATCCGAGTCGTACACGTCGCGGGCGTAGGCAAGCGCCTCGTCCAGACGCCCGAAGGTCCGG
>JAAAOH010000067.1 GCA_009908925.1 Spirochaetota bacterium
CTGAAGTCGTCCGCCTCGTAGAGCACCGCAGTCTGCGTACCGTCGAATTGCGAGAAGATCTTGCGCTTCTCGCGGGCGATACCCTCCTGCGAGCCGACCAGGCCTATATGGGCGGTGCCGATGTTGGTGATGACGGCAAGCTCGGGGCGAACGATGTCGGCGAGAACTTCCATCTCTCCCACGTGGTTCATGGCGCACTCGAAGACGCCGAACTCATGCGTGTCCGACACCTCGAAAATGGAGAGCGGCACGCCGATTTCCGAGTTGTAGTTGCCCCGCGTTTTGAACGTGGGCGCCTTACGGGAGAGCACCGAGGCAATGAGTTCCTTCGTCGTGGTCTTCCCGTTGCTGCCGGTGATGGCGATGCGGGTGAGGTCGGGAAACGCCCTGAGCCGCTCGCGTGAGAACCGCTGCAGGGCAGACAGCGGATCCGCGACCACGCAGAGGGCTGCGCCGGTTTCGGCAAGAAGAGTATCGAGCGGGCCGTGATTCTCGGAGACGTAGCTACTGCGCACCATCGCCATCGCGGCTCCGGCGTGGAGCGCATCCGCCACGAATGCGTGCCCGTCGGTATGCTCCCCCGGCAGGGCGACGAACAGACTTCCCTCGGTGCACTCACGTGAGTCAATGGTTACTGCTGTTATGGGGCTGTCCCCCGAGCCGTAGAGCGTGCCGCCGACCGCATCGGTCACCGAGCTCGCCGACTCAAGGACCGCGGGCCTCGTCATCCTGCCTCCCAGTCTCCATCTGAACATACACCGTGCGGGCCGGAAAGCCACGCTCGAGCTCCAGCTCCGTTTCGGCAAGCGACTGTATCCGCGCCGGCGAGCGGAGTACCGCAATGCCGGCGATCAGCCGCTTATTCTCTTCTATCATGTCACGCTGCTGCTCTTCCAGCTGTGCGACTTCCCGCTCGAGTCTCTCGTAGCGGAACGATTGCCATACGTTGAGGAAAAGTGCAACGGGAATGACAATTACGCAGGCCAGAGCAATGTAGCGCCTCACACGGCCCCCTCACGTTCTTGCAGTTTTTCTGCCACCCGGAAGCGTGCGCTCCTGGAGGCGGGGTTCCGCCGACGCTCATCCTCGCTCGGCATGAGCGGCTTCTTGGTGAGAACATACACCAGAGGCTCCCTCTCTAAAGACATCGGCGCGTCGCGAGGCTCCTTCGAGCGGTAATTGTGCGCCCGGAAACAGTGCTTGACGCGCCGGTCCTCGAGGGAATGGAACGCGATTACTCCGATACGTCCCCCGGGGGCCAGAACACGAAGCGCCGCCTCGAGCCCCCGCTCGATTCGCTCGAGCTCACCGTTGACCGCGATGCGCAGGGCCTGGAACGTCCGCGTTGCCGGATGGATACGTCCGTGACGGTACTTCCCCGGCACCGCATGCCACACGATGTCCGCGAGCTCACCGGCTGTGCCGATACTGCGCTGCGAGCGCTCGCGCACAATCCGCTCCGCGATGCGGCGGGAGTAGCGTTCCTCCCCGTAGGCGTAAATCACGTCCGCAAGCTCCTTCTCATCCATAGTGTTGACCAGCTCCTCCGCGGAGCGGCCGGATCCGGGGTCCAGCCGCATATCCAGCGGCTCGGAAGACCGGAACGAGAAACCCCGACCGGATCCCGAGAAATGGAAACTCGAGATCCCGAGGTCGAGCAGAATCCGCGTCGGAGCGCGCTCCGCGGCATAGTTCGAGAAGAACTCGTCGAACCATGCCTGTCTCAGCTCGGCGCGATCGCCGAACGGAGCCAGCCGTGTTGCCGCGCGCTCCAGCATGCGCGGATCCGCATCAAGCCCGATGACGTGGAGAGTAGGATGTGCGTCCAGGAACAGGGCAGAGTGTCCGCCCTCCCCCAGGGTGCCGTCGACGAGTAGTTCCTCGTCTTCGGCGGGTGAGAGCCATTCGAGCACCTCGGTCGGCATGACCGGTGTATGCTGGTACTCCATGACGCTCACCATGCCCTAGAAGGAAATGCGTCCTCCCAGTTCCTCAGCCGCCTCCTGAAACTCACTCTCACTCTCCTCCAGATATGCTTCGTACTCATCGACGTCCCAGACCTCGATGAAGCGCTTGATGCCCTGAATAATGCACTCCCGCTTGAGACCCGCGGCCTCCTGCAGGGCGCTGGGGATATTGATCCTCCCCGTCTTGTCGATCTCGATCTCCTGGGCCGGCGCTATGATGCGCCGTTGCAGCAGGCGAGCCTTCTTCATAAAGGGGCTCGCAGCGCCCATGAGGC
Source organism: Spirochaetota bacterium (assembly GCA_009908925.1). GTDB lineage: Bacteria > Spirochaetota > Spirochaetia > DSM-27196 > PWMO01 > JAAAOH01. The sequence continues at coordinate 2,243 of JAAAOH010000067.1, forward strand.
TGTCGGAGATGGTCTTCCACTCCTCCGGGGGGAACAGCCACAGACACCGATCGATTCCGCGGGTGATTACCAGCTCGTTGCCCGGAATCTCCGCTCGCATTTTGGCGGGAATCAGCAGGCGCCCCTTTTCGTCGAGGGAGTTGCGAAATTGTCCGGTAATCATGCCCTATCTTCCACTTTGTTCTATCTTCCCCCACTTTTTCCCACCACGTGCTCCATTCTATGGCATCACGGGCAGCTGTCAACGTAGTAGACAGAATAGATACGGAGAAAATTACGCGGACTGCGGGAAGCGCTACAAGTCTGTGTAGTATTCGGGGTAACAAACGCCGGGGGCGCCATGACCGCGGCACTGGACCGCGGCGAGCGGAGGCGGCATTCCTCACTCCGGCTGCGACGGCGCGCCCGGGGTGCGACCTATTTGCGGATCAGCGGCACGTCTGCACCGGCCCGGTAGCCAGCCGACGGTGAGAAGATCCGGTAGTCCAGATTCGGGAAGATGTTGTTCTTACGCTCGAGGCGGGTGAGCCACTCGGTACTGATGGCACCGCGGCGGAGGGATTCATAGATGGTGGTGAAGTTGTACACGTGCTCCTTCACCCGTCGTACTGCGTAGGAGACTGTCGTTCCCGCCCGCATGATGAACGGCCAGTCGGATTGCAGAGCAAGTAGCACCTCGCGGGCAGCCTGGTTCAGCGCGCGTTCCTTCAACCCGCTCTCGTCCGGGAAGCGTTCGGTAAGCTCGGTCATACGTTCGATCGCCTTGTGCGTATGACGATAGACCCAGTCATTGGAGCCGTCGAGCCAGACCTCGGCATAGCCCTTGGTACCCCAGCTGGAAAACGCCGGTTGAACGGTGTCGTCGACAGTGCTGGCTTTGAGGTAATCCGATGGAGTAGTCATTTCGATCCCCTCACCGCTCTCGTGGATGCGTCGCGCCAGCGCCTCGATCCACTCTGGACCCTCGAACCACCAGTGGCCGAACAGCTCGGCGTCGAAGGGTGATGTGATAACCGGCGGCTCGTCCATGAAGGTTTCAAGCCGCTCGACCAGACGCAATTGACGGTAGAGAAAGTTGTCGGCGTGTTTCTGCACGGTGCGGCGTGCCTCGGCCGGATCATAAGGAAGCTTGTAGTCTGTGTTCCCGGTAACAGCGTGGTACTTGAATCCTGTCGGGATGCGAACGTTTCCGTCGTGGATGTAGGGTCCTATGTAGTCGATGGGCAGATCGTAGCCGATATCCCGAAAGAACTCCCGGTAGGTGTAATCTCCCGGGTATCCCTCTTCCGGCGACCACACGGCGTTCGTCGAGTAAATGTCCCGGCCGAACACGCTGACTCCGTTTGGGCAGGACACCGGCAGATAAACGCCGGCGGGTGGCTTGTTATACGCAAACAGCACCCCGTGGGTTGCGGCAAAGAAGTACTGCAGGCCGTTCTTCGCAAGGTATTCCTCGAATCCGGGGTAATAGCCGGCTTCGGGGAACCAGAAACCCTTCGGGTACTTTCCGAAAGTCTCGTGATGAGACTGCACTCCCAACGAAACCTGGGCATCGAGCAGCTGGGGGTAGCTCTCGTACAAGGGCAGAAAGGGATGGGTAGCCGCCGTCGTGAGGAGCTCCAGCCGGCCCCGTTTATAGTAGTAGTCGAGCCCGCTGATAATGTTTCCACCGTATTTCTCAGTGAAATCCAGGTGGTTCTGGGTATAGAGCTCGTTGTAGAGCCGGGCAACCCGGTACATCTGCGGATCGTCCCTGGTACGGCGCAACTCCTTCTCGGCGAGCTCGAGCTGGCGCTCAAGATGGAGCACGTAGCGCTGCTGAAGTAGCTCGTCTCGCAGCATGCTACTGAGGGTCGGTGAGATGGAGAAGGTCAGCTTAAACGGGACTTCGTCGCGCTCGAGGCGGCCCATTACCCGCAGGAGCGGCAGGTAGGTTTCCGATATGGCCTCGAACAGCCAATTCTCCTCGAGAAAGCTCTCATGCTCCGGATGCCGGACGAACGGAAGATGCGCATGCAGCATGAGAATCAGATGACCACGGGGCATTCGTACTCCTCTGTATCAGAAGTTCTCGTCCATGAGACCGAGAATTCGTTGGGGTATTGTCGCACCAAAGGCCGCGACATCGAGCTTATCCAGGCCCGAGTACGCCAGAACATGATCGGCGGCCGAGACCCGGTCATCGCGCCCGTTCGGCAGCGCGCCCGGTGGCACGAGAATGGTATTTGAGCTCGCCAGCAGTGTCTCGGTATCACCGTCGCGCGCGATGAGATCGATCCGGTAGTAAGTCTCCGGCTTCGGCAGATTGATGTACCAGTTCCGGTCTGAGCCCTGCACGGGTATATCAAACTGGTCGGCCCGCTTGAGCGACCGATCCTCGCTTCCCGAGACCCGAAGGAGGAGGTCCAGGGCAGCATTGTCCTCCTCACCGAGCTCATCGAAGGTCCCCGGTGCGATCTCCCAGTAGGCGAAGGCCCACGCCGGATCCCGCACCAGCAATACGATACGCGTTTCGTTGTAGCACTCCGGAAGCTGTGCGTCATCCGGAAAGTTGTGAACGCCCTCGAGCTCCGCGCCCTCCAGGAGGACGTACTTCTTCTCTTCGACTCTTACGGGGTTCGTGTCGGAGGCTTCCTTCTCCAGCCTGTTCTCCTCGATTGCATCGAAGATCAGGTCTGCAAGAGTCTCCCGCGGGGTGTCCTCCGTGAAGTCGATGTCGTATTGAACGGCGATTCGGCGAAGGGACTCCAGGGAGAGGGCCTCGAGCCTATCTCGAATCATAGCTCCCCCTCATGGGCTTTCAGCAGTGGAATAGTAGGAAAAGCACTATGACCTGTCAAGGCGCCGCGCAAGGAGGATCATGACATCGCCTGCATTGAGGCGTTTGGCCCAGGTGTCCGCGATGCGTTTCAGCCCCGGCGGCGCCATGCCGGCCGCAATACCGCCCCAGCTGCGCTTCTTGACAACCTCGAAGCCGCACTCCTCCACCAGACGCCGAAGCACGCGAGACGAGAAGAGGTGGAGGTGGTCGGCAATTGCCGATCGCCACCGCTTCCCGAAGAGCCGGGACTGGAATCCGTCGATGTCGGGCGTCACCATCACCAGGTGCCCGCCCGTCTTCGTTACGCGCGCCGCCTCCGCGAGGAAGGCACGCGGATCCGGCACATGCTCAATGAGATGGGACAAGTGCACCACATCAAAGGCTCCTGAGGCGAGGCCGCTCTCCTCGAGCGTTGCCACGTCGATCGTCACCCCGCGCTCGCGGACACCGTACTCGGCGGCGGGGGCGCAGATCTCCACACCCCGTACATTCCAGCCGCGATCCTTCATATGCTCGAGCAGCATTCCGGTGGCACATCCCACGTCCAGGAAGCGCCGGTTCCCGTTAAGGGAACTCTCGATATGCTGGAACTCGATGTCACCGAGTCCCTGCAGCATCAGCCGGAAGAAGGCCTGCTCATTCTCGATCTCGTAGTCAAAGTAGTCGTCCTGATAGCGGTTTTTCAGGTCGTCGAATACCGGGCGCGGGCTCTGATAGGTGTGCCCGCATTGGCGACAGCGCACGAATCTCGCCTCGGCGAGCGCGTAGCGTTCACGCGCGTCGGCGGAGCCACACACCGCGCAGGTCACCTCTTCGAAACGTTCCGAGCTCGTCGGTTTCATGGAAAACGTCTTCATTGCTCGCTCTCACCCGTTATCCGGAAACTCGCCACACGCTCGTTTCCGGCATGGTCCTCAGCTATGATTTCGATAAGGTTGCTTCCGGGGCCGATCTCGACACTACCGAGTTCGAAACGCCCCTCCTCATCGAAGAGGTCTCCCCGCGTGTGCCGGCCGGAGACCATGATCCGCTCGCCACTGCGGCTAATAGTTTCGAAAGCGAGGCTGAAACTCTCCCGCCCGTTTGCGAATACCGTCACCGCGTACGGCGCGCTGTCGCCGCGATACGGACCGCCCGCGCCGGGGTCGTACACGAGCGCGCTGAGGCGGGCCGGTCCCTGCGGCAGCGATGCACCGCGCCCGATAGCAACGTCCACGGATCCGCGAGACAGGCGTACATCCTCTACACGGGGGGCTGTGCCGTCTTCGAGCTCCGGAAGGAGAATCATGGGGTTCACGTAGGCGTCCCGCTCGGAGTCGATGACGCGAAACCCGAGGGTATTACCGCCGGAGAAGCCGGTTCTCCCCATCACACCGACCTGCGCACCTTCGGCAAACTCGACCGTGGCGCCCCCGGATTCACGGTCGAGATGAGCATAGAGCGAACGGAAGCCACCCCCGTGCTCGAGGACGAGGAAGCTGCCGAGCCCGTGTGGAATCGTCCCGCCACGATCTTCGGCATCGAACGCGAAAACGAGCTCACCCTCGGCGGCTGCCCCAACCGGCTCCTCCCGCGCGACGAGCTCGAGACCCGGAGACAGTGCCCCGTTTGTCGGCACACCGAACCCGAGATCGATGGTGAACTCCTCGACAGGCCAGGTCCACGCGCCGAGGACGAGAACGGCGCACAGAACTCCGAACAGGAGTCGCCCTATCCCTGGACGAGCTCTACGCATAGCAACCTCCCGTTGGCGCCGATGTAGATGCGGGATCCCGCCGCGCTCAGAAACACGTCGTCTGTGGCCATCGCCTGGGAGAACAGCGGCAGATCGGGCCACACCGTCGCCTGCAGGCGGCGGACGGACGCGGGCGAGCCGTCCTCTCCGCGCGTCGCGCCCGCGCCGTGCGTCCCGGGCGCGACGCGCGCTGCGGCAAGTACAAGGTCGAGCTCCGGCAGTGCCGTAACCTCGTCGATCTCGCCGCCGAGATCAATACGGTCGAAGCTCTCCGTACTCCGATCGTAGAGCAGGAGGCCGCCGGGTTGCTCCACCGCCAGTGTCGCGCCGTCATCGAGGAAATCCAGGAGGACGGGACGGCGGTAATCGGAATCGAGCTCGAGCTGAAACACGGGGAAGAAGCCCTCGGTATGGCGCTCGAAGAGGATGAGCTTCTGAGGATCTATCCCCGCCACGGCGGCGATGACGTCCTCGTCGTTACCCAGCGCGACGGCCAGCGTAACCGGTATGCGCGCCCCCTCGGTCGCGTAGGAGAAGAGCTCTTCCCCCTCTTCGCCGAGGAGGTGGACGCTTCCATCGAGGAGTCCGACTGCCGTACGCGTCTCGCCGGCGTCGAGGTCTGTGAGTACCGACAGGAAATCACGCGCCCATACCTGCTGCCCGTCGACGGTCCACTCCGAAACGGCGCTGCCACCGGGAGCAAATATATGGAGACGCCCGTCGTCGAGCCTTGGATATCCGTGCGCCGCGATACTCCGAACGAATGCGCCGTCCGGGTCCTGAAGCACGACATTATCGCTTATGACCGAGTAGTTCGCGAACCGCTCCCGATCCTGGGCGATGCCGTAGCGCATCTGCTCAATGTGCCTGAGGCTGCCGTCGGAGGTGAAGTATCCGAACTGCGAGCCCAGCCGGAAGGGTATGACACGCGACTCCCGGCCGTCGCCGGCTACAGCGCCATCCGCGGCCGCACCGTCGAGCGAAAGCACCCACTGCCGCTCGATGAGCGGCTCGGTCCCTGTCGAGCGCGGGAATGCCAGCACGTAGACCAGCGTAAGGACTATGAGAAGAAGAATCCGTCGCAGCGGTTTCGGCATGCGAATCAGGCCTTGGCGGCGCGGGCGTTGCGCTCGTCGGTCTCCATCTTGGTCTTCCAGACGTCCATCTTCTTCTTGACTGTTTCGGCGTTCTGCGTCTCACCGACGACGATGTGGATTCGGCGAAGGGCCGCAAGGAACGCGATGGCGAGCTTGAAGTCGTCCATGCGCAGCGTGGAGAGCTCGTACTTTTCCCGATAGCGGTCCGCGGAGCGCTGGAGCAGCTCTTTTGCCAGATTGAGGTGGTTGAGGCGGGCCTGGTAGCCATGCACCCGGGGATCGAGGCCTGCGACGAGGGTCTTCAGGTTGAGGAGATTCTTGGTAACGATGGCATACCGGCCTTCGAGCTCCACGAACGACCACTTCCACTTACTGTTCTCGCCGAAATCCTCCTCGACGGACTGGATAGTGAAGCCAAGCTTGGCGACCATGCGGTAGCGCTTCTCGTCGTCGAGGTCCTCTATCTTTTCGAGGTACTCGCTATAGTCCGAGAACGGAGCATCGAGGCGATTCGAAACGACCTCCTCGAGATAGATCACCGCCTGGTAGCAGCTTTTGCGTCCGTCATTGAGGAAGGCCTCGTTCTTCACTCCGAGCAGCCCGACCGAGAGTCTATTCAAGAGCAGAAAATAGGAGGCGAGGTTCAGCCGTTCATCGACGAGTTTCAGACGCTTGTACTGCGCCGAAGGTCCGTCACCCCGTATCGTACCGAGGAGATTCTTCTCCCGAACGACGATGGTCTCCGTCTCCTGCTTGTACGTCTTGACCCTGTCGAAGTAGCGTTTCTTAGCTTCGCCGGAGATCTTCGCCATACCTACGCCGTCTTGCTCCCGTACTTCTCGAGAAGCTCCTCCGCATGAGTTCTTGACGTCTGACCGGTTCGGTCGCCGGCAAGCATCCGCGCTATCTCCTCCACCCGCTCCGGGCCACCGACCTCGGCAACGCGTGTAACCGTGCGGTCGCCCTCGGTGAACTTCTCTACTTTGAGGTGATTATCGGCTCGAACGGCAATCGATGCAAGGTGCGTGATGCAGAGCACCTGCTTGCCGCCGGACAGGCGTTTGAGGTATTCACCCACCGCGAGCGCGACCTCGCCACCGATGCCCGCATCGATCTCATCGAAGACAAGGGTCTGAATTCGGTCCGCCTCGGCAAGCACGGTCTTCACCGCAAGCATGACGCGGGAGATCTCTCCACCGGAGGCGATGTCTTTGAGCGCCTTTACCGGCTCCCCGATGTTGGGCGCCAGACGGAAGGCCACCGAATCGATCCCGTAACTCCCGCAGGCCGGCCGCCCCGAGCTCGACATGCGTTGCTCGACTCCGATGTGGAAGCGCGTTTTCTTCATGCCGAGTGAGGTCAGGATCTCCTCTATGCGGCCCTGCAGCTCCTCGGCGGCAGCCTTCCGCTTCGTGGAGATCTG
>JAAAOH010000127.1 GCA_009908925.1 Spirochaetota bacterium
CTACCTCGGCTGGATCGCAAGCCGCCTCGGATGGCAGGCGGGGGAGCCCCGGGGCGGCGCCTCGAACCCCGGCGGCGGGGAGCCGCGGGGTGATACCGACAGCCCCGCGGCCGGGGGCAACGCCGCCGGGCCGCGCGGTGATGCTGATAACCCCGGCGCCGGTGCCGGCCCCGCGGATCATGACGGCACCCCCGGAGCGTTGCCCCGGCGGGATGCCAATACCCCTGGGGCCGGGCCCGCGGTCCCGGGCGATGGCGCTTTCCCCGGAGCGCGGCGCGCGTACCTCGACCGGCAGGGCCGGGCGGTACAAACCCTCCACCGCAAGGCGGCGTCGCTCGAGGAGCGCATCAGCGTGACCTTTCGCTTCTTCGAGCGCGAGCCGATCGGGTTGTCGGCGGAGCCCGGGGGGTGCGTATCGGTGACCGGGACGGGGACGGAGGTTCCCTGCGGGGTGTTCAATGTGGCCGCGGACGGGGAGATGCTGCTCGGCGAGATCGACGCCGCCCGAAACGAGGGACTGTATCTCGCCGCTTTCGAGGCCGCATGGTCCAGTAACTGAGGATTTCCGCAACGAAAATTCCGTTCGATCTCGATAATAAAGGTTTTGACAAGCATACCGGACCGGATACATAATGTTGTATAAATATCCGTAATTCCACGATAAGGAATACAACAGTGAGAGAAAGACCGGCACGACTCCAGGCAATCAAGAAGATCATTCGCAGTGAGCGAATCAACAGTCAGGAGCAGCTCCTGCGCCACCTCGAGCGGGAGGGCTTCTCCGTGACCCAGGCGACCCTGTCACGTGACCTCAAGCTACTTCGGGTGGGGAAAATCTCCGACGGCATCGACGGCTACTTCTATCGTCTGCCGCGTGAGGACGAGCGGCGGGAATCGGAGCGCAGCTACGTGCAGGATTTCCGGCGCGGCTACGTGTCTCTCGACTTCTCGGGAACGACCGCCGTCGTTCACACGCTCGAAGGGCACGCCGACAGCGTGGCCATCGCCCTCGACAACCTCAACATTCCGGAGGTGCTCGGGACCATCGCGGGGAACAACACCGTGTTCGTGGTCCTGAGAGAAGACACCGACCGCGACGAGCTTCTTTCCAAGCTCCGATCGAAGGTGCCCGACCTCGAAGAATAGAAAGGAATAGGATAGGTGAAAGCGGCAATCCTCGGCGCCACGGGCTACGGGGGGATGGGCGTGATGAAGCTTCTCGCCAACCATCCCTCCGTGGAAACAATTCTTCCTGTCTCCTCATCGCGACCCGGCGAACACCTCACCGCCGCGTATCCGGGTCTTGCTCCGGCTCTGCTCGAGAAAACACACGACGGGGTACTCCTCGGCGTTGAGGAGGCCCGCGCGGAGGATCCCGACGTGGTCTTCGCCGCGCTTCCCCATCTGAAGTCAGCGGAGGTGTGCGCGCCATTTTTTGATTCGAGTGTCGTCATCGACCTCTCGGCGGACTTCAGGATTCCCGACGTTGCCCTCTTCGAGAGCGCATACGGAAGCAAGCCACCAAGAGAGGATCTCCTTTCGCGAAGCGCCTACGGTCTCACCGAGTGGTTTCGCGACGAGGTTCGCCGTGCGGACATCATCGCCAACCCCGGGTGCTACCCGACCGCCGCACTGCTGCCGCTGCTACCGCTGCTGCGCGACGGCCTCGTGACGGGACCGATCAGCATCACCGCCATGTCGGGGATCTCCGGTGCGGGACGCAAAGCATCAGTCAATCTGCTCTTCACCGAGCGCAGTGAGAACGTGAACGCCTATGCACCGGGGACCACCCACCGCCACTGGGCGGAGATCAGCCACTACGCCCGACGGTACCTGGCGGGTGGCAGCGACGCAGGCGGCACCCATGGCGCAGGCGCCAACGCGGGCGGCGGTTCACCGACGACGGGTGCGACCGGGCTCGAAGCGCCGACTGCCGGCGCCGGCGGTGTCGCAGACCAGATTCTCTTTACCCCCCACCTCGTTCCGATCAAGCGCGGGATCGCTGCTACCACGAGCTGCGAAGCTACAGCGCCGAACCCTTCGTCGGCTTCTCCTCACGTACCGTCCCTGAGACACGGGACGTGCGCGGGTCGAACCGTTGCGACATCGGCTTCCACGTCGAGGGCGGCATGCTTCTTCTGTTCAGCGTTATCGATAACCTGGAGAAGGGCGCCGCCGGCCAGGCCGTGCAGAACATGAATGTTCGCTTCGGTGAAGCGGAAACCGCGGGACTCGAACTCTGGGGAGAGTTCTGAGCGACAAGAGCCTATGAACAGCCATACCATCGTCATAAAGATCGGGGGACGCACGCTCTCGAGCCAGGGCGTGCTGGAGCATCTCGTTGCCGACATCGCGGCCCTGGAAGATCACCGCATCGTGCTCGTGCACGGAGGCGGGGCCGAGGTTACCGCCTACGCCGGCAGACTCGGAATCACCTCGGAGTTCGCCGACGGCGTTCGCATGACCGGCGAGGAGGAGATGGAGGTCGTCGACATGGTGCTCGCCGGCCTCGTCAACAAGCGGGTCGCGCGCCGATTCCAGGCGGCGGGCGTCCCGAGCGCCGGCATCTGCGCCTCCGACGGCGGCATGTTGACCGGAACGCCGCTTCTCCATCCCGACGGCAACCCCAGTCGCACCGGCCGCGTCGCCTCGCGGAATCCCACGTTCCTCGAGCATCTGCTCGCCGGCGGCTACCTCGCGGTCGTCGCCTCGACCTTCACCGACGGGGACGGAGGAGGACTCAACCTCAACGCGGACGACGCCGCCCTCGAAATCGCCACGATGCTCTCCGCCGATGCGCTTCTGTTCCTGTCCGACGTGCCCGGCATTCTGCGCCGGCGGGGGACGGAGGACGCATCGAGCGAGGGCGAACCGGGGACGGAGGACGCACCGGAGCTCATCAGGCGCCTCACGCCCACCGAAGTCGAGGCGGAGATCGGCACAGGCACGATCACCGGCGGAATGATCCCGAAGGTGCGCTCGAGCGTCGCGGCTTTGCACGCGGGTGTCGGAATCGTTATCATAGGAACTTACACGGAAGACGCGTCACTGAAACACATACTTGCCGGAAACAGCGGCACGAGGATCGAACAATGAGTGCAACAACCGGGGATCTCCCCTTCCCGAAGAACTACGCATCAGAGCTCCTGACGTTCGAACGCGGCGCGGGGATATACGTAGAGGACACTGACGGTACCCAGTATCTCGATCTCGGCGCCGGCATTGCGGTGAATGCTCTCGGCTATGGGCGTCTCGACCTCGCTGAGATCGCACATGATCAGATGCAGAAGCTCATCCACGTGTCGAATCTCTACACGACCCGCCCCGCTCTGGATCTCGGGCGCGCGCTCATCGCCTCCACGCCGAGCACGCAGGGAAAGCGGTTTGCCGCGGTGCATTTCGGCAACAGCGGCGCTGAGGCCAACGAATCGGCGCTGAAGTATGCACGGCTCTACGCCGCTGCGACCAGGGGACCCGAGCATCACCGGTTTCTTACCTTCTCCAACGGCTTCCACGGCCGCACGATGGGCTCGCTCTCGGTCACGGCAAATGCAAAGTACCGCACGAAGTTCGAGCCGCTGGTTCCCGGCGTCGAGGTAGCAGCTTTCAACGACCCGGAGGCGCTCGAGAGCGTCCTCGACGAGAGCTTCGCCGGCGTTATTGTGGAGGTGGTACAGGGCGAAGGCGGCCTGCGGGTGATGACCCGGGAGTTTGCGCGCGCGCTCAACGAGCTCACCGCGAAGTATGACGTGATGCTCATAGGCGATGAGATACAGACCGGCCTTGCTCGCACGGGCTTTCTCTACGGCGCTGAAGCCGTCGGGCTCGAGCCCGATATCGTGAGCCTCTCCAAGCCGCTCGCCGGCGGGCTGCCGCTTTCGGCAACGCTCATTCCGGCCAAGGTGAACGACATCCTGCATGTGGGAGACCATGGCTCCACCTTCGGTGGCGGGCCGGTGACGACAGCCGTGGCGAGGCGGGTGTGGGATATCGTGAGCGACCTCGAGTTTCTCGCGCAGGTGAGACTGACCGCCGAGCATCTCGAGCAGGGCCTCGCGCGCCTCGTTGAGCGTTTCGACTTCATCACCGGCACCCGCGGACTCGGAATGCTTCGCGGCCTCGAGGTGGCGACTCCGGAAGATCAAACCGCCGAGATCATGAGCCGGATCCTCGCCGTCGCGCGCGAGAACGGGCTCCTGATCCTCAAGTCCGGCGGGAACATCATCCGCATCGCGCCGCCCCTCGTCATCACGGCGGACGAGATAGACCGCGGCCTCGGACTGCTGGAGGTCACCCTGTCTCACATTGCACAGGAGTTCAAAGGAGTTTTGGCATGAGTTCGGATATCAAGAAGATCGTACTGGCCTATTCCGGCGGTCTCGACACCTCGATTATCATCCCCTGGCTAAGGGAGAACTACAACGACGCCGAGGTCATCGGCGTATGCACCAACGTCGGCCAGGAAGAGGACTGGGATCAGCTCGAGGACAAGGCGAAGGCCTCGGGCGCATCAAAGCTGCATATTATCGATGTGCGTGATGAGTTCGTGGAGGACTTCATCTACCCGATGCTGCGCGCGGGCGCGGTCTACGAGGGGAAGTACCTTCTCGGCACCTCGGTTGCCCGCCCCCTGCAGGCCAAACACCAGGTGCAGGTCGCAATAGAGGAGGGGGCCGACGCGGTTGCACACGGGTGCACCGGCAAGGGAAACGACCAGGTCCGCTTCGAGCTCACCTACAAAGCCCTCGGACCCCACCTTCAGGTGATCGCACCCTGGCGCATGTGGGACATCACCTCGCGCGAGCAGGCCATCGACTACGCAAAGCAGCGTGGCATTCCCCTTGGCGACATCTCCAAGAAGAACATCTACTCCCGCGACTGGAATCTCTGGCACATGAGCCACGAAGGTGGTGAGCTCGAGAACACCTGGAACCGTCCGAACGACGAGATGTTTCTTCTCACGAAGTCTCCCAAGGAAGCCCCCGACGAGGAAACCGAGCTCACCATCGACTTCGAGAAGGGCCTTCCGGTCGGCATCGACGGGAAGAAGCTGAAACCCCGCGAGCTCGTCGAGAAGCTCAACGATATCGGCCGTGAGAACGCGATCGGCCGGACCGACCTGGTGGAAACCCGGATCGTCGGCATGAAGAGCCGCGGTGTCTACGAAACACCGGCGGGCACCATCCTCTACCGGGCACTTCGCGAGCTCGAAATGGTCACCCTCGACTTCGACACCCTCGGGATGAAGAATCAGCTGGCGCTCAAGTACGCCGATGTGATCTACGCGGGCAAGTGGTTCACCCACTTCCGCGAATCGATGGATGCCTACATGCGGCAGGCCGCCGAGTATGTCACCGGCTCCGTGCGCCTGGCGCTCTACAAGGGCAACGTCATCATCACCGGGCGAACATCACCCTACTCGCTGTACCTCGAGGACCTCGCATCCTTCGGCGAGAGCTCCTACGATCACAAGGATGCCACCGGCTTCATCAAGCTCTACGGCCTTGCCACAGGCGTCGCCTCGATCGTGCATCGGCACGACGATTCCGCAGACGGTCCGGCCCGCGAGATGCGCGCGATGGCGGGTTTTCACGAAAAATAAGCAGCAGAAGAAGGCGCAGGCAGCTGCAGTAGCAGGAAAGGAAGAGAGGAACCATGGCCGATATTAGCTACCGAAACCTCGACAAGACCGACGTGTTCGGGCACCTGCAGCGTGTGACCGCCCCTGCGGTCGCCGACCTCGACGTCGGGCGCATCGAGGCGTTCGACATCCCCGCAGCTGAGGGTCTGCACTTCAACTACGCGGCGACACCCGTGAGTGAGGAGCTCATCGACGCCCTCGGCGCCCTCGCGGGCGAGCAGCAGCTCATCGACAAGTATCATGCTCTCCTCGACGGTGAGGTCATGAACACGGGCGAGGGGCGCATGGTCCTCCATCACCTGACCCGCGGCCAGCTCGGTAACCCCGTCACCGTGGAGGACCAGGACAAGCGGGAGTTCTACGCGCACCAGCAGGCACGGATCGCCGATTTCGCCCGCGCCGTCCACACCGAACGCATCACCGGATCCACCGGCAAGCCTTTCGATACTGTGGTACAGATCGGTATCGGCGGCTCCGATCTCGGCCCGCGGGCGATGTATCTCGCACTCCGGAATTACGTCGCGGGCACCAATGAGAAGCCCAACCTCGCCGCTCGCTTCATCTCCAACGTCGACCCCGACGACGCCGGCGATGTCATCGCCGACGTGGATCCCGAGACGACGCTCTTCATCCTCGTGTCCAAAAGCGGCACCACGCAGGAGACCCTCACCAACGAGGCCTTCGTCATCGAGAAGATGCGCGAACGCGACATCCGCGGCCTCAATCCCCGGAGTCACATGGTGGCCGTCACATCAGAGACGAGCCCCCTTGCGCGCTCGGGGGAATATCTCGATGCCTTCTTCATCGACGACTACATCGGCGGGCGCTACTCGAGCACCAGTGCCGTCGGAGGCTGCGTGCTGAGCCTCGCCTTCGGGCCCGACGTATTCGAGGAGTTTCTCGCCGGTGCTCATGCGGGCGACCGGGCGGCGCTCGAACCGGACATCCGCACCAACGCCGTCCTCATGGACGCGATGATCGGCGTGTACGAGCGAAACGTCCTCGGCTATCCCTCGACTGCGGTGCTCCCCTACAGCCAGGCGCTCTCGCGATTCCCCGCTCACCTGCAGCAGCTCGACATGGAGAGCAACGGCAAGAGCGTGAACCGCGCCGGCGAGCGAGTTCCCTACCCCACCGGCCCGCTGGTGTTCGGCGAGCCGGGCACCAACGGTCAGCATAGCTTCTATCAGCTGCTGCACCAGGGCACCGACGTCATTCCCCTGCAGTTCGTCGGGTTCCGGCAATCGCAGCGCGGCGAGGACGTGGAGTTCGACGGCTCGACGAGCCAGACCAAACTCGTTGCAAACCTCGTCGCGCAGATCGTTGCGTTCGCCATGGGCAAGCGCGATGAGAATCCGAACAAGCACTTCGAGGGCAATCGCCCGTCGACGCTGCTCTACGGCGAGCGGCTCTCCCCGCGGGTGCTCGGCGCGCTTCTGTCGCACTACGAGAACAAAGTGATGTTTCAGGGTTTTGTGTGGAACATCAACAGCTTCGATCAGGAAGGGGTGCAGCTCGGCAAGAAGCTCACTAAAGAGGTGCTCGGCGGGAATCCCGGCCCCGAGCTTGCCGCTTACGGGCGCATGCTCGGCCTGAAGTAGGCCGGCAGGACCGCGGCTCACCCGCGGGCCACACTCCGGCGGCGTCGCGGCGTGGCCGAAGCGCGGGCGTCGGTCGGGCGGGGCGTTCGCGCCGCCGGAGCTATCGTCGCCGCAGCGCGCTGTACATCACGCCGACGCCCAGGCCGACTGCACCGGAGATGAGGATGTTCCTGCGGATCTCGCGGATCCCGCGGAATGCCTGACCGAACTCCTGAAAGATGTTATCGGGCAACCTGACCAGATCCGTGACGGCGACAAAGTCACCGCCGGCGCGGCCGAATATCAGGTAGCCCACAATCAAACCGAAAACACCGAATATCAGTGCTGCTCCCACCGGGTTGCGCATGTCTGACCTCCCTCCAGCGTGGGCTCATTCTTGTTGATGAGGCCGGTTTTGGCAAGTCGCCGCCCGATCATCAAGCCAGTCGGCAATTTCGCAGATGACTTCGTGGCGATCGACCTCGTGAAGCAACTCGTGCCGCGCACCGGGTCTGAAGCGCAAATCGACGCCCGGATGCCCCGCGCGCTCGATGCGCTCGGCAACCTCGCGGACACCACGACCCGATGTTCCTCCGACCGGATCCTCCGTCCCCGACAGCAGCAACAGCGATGTCTCATGGGAGATCGCCTCGATGGCCGCACGCGAGCTGACTCGCATGAGCCCGCGCGCGAGCTCGCGGTAGAAGTGCGCGGACATCACCTCGCCGCAGTGGGGATCCCCGATGTATCGGCGCACCTCGTCGGAATCGCGCGATAGCCAGTCGAACTCCGTCTGCGCGTCTGGAATGGCGGCGTTGTAGGGACCGAAGGTGAGGTCGTTGAGGAGCTTTGACGGCGTCGCCGGCGCCCTGAACGATGCAACGACCGCCGCCAGCGCCCTACCGACCATCGCCTTGAGACCTCCCGAGCCGGCGGTGCCCATCAGAATCGCGCCGCAGAGCGGGGACGGAGGATCGCGGAGGGCGTCACGGAGCAGCAGCGAGCCCATGCTGTGCCCGAGTGCGAAGAGCTGCCCGGGCGGTTGGAGTGCGGCCGCAGGTCGGGGTGCAGCTCCGGCGCCGTCGGCGCCGGAGCCCTCGGCGTCGGCTTCGGCGCTCGCGACGGCGAGGGCGCGACCGAGAGCCGCGAGCAACTCCCTCACGTCTTCGACGAGGACCGTCCAGTCGTTGCCGGGTGCAATATGGCGCCTCGATTTCGGGTCGACTGCAGTGTCGCCATGGCCGCGATGATCATACGCCCAAACCAGATAGCCACGCTCTGCGAGCGTTTCAGCAAGAGTCGCGTAGCGCTTGCGATGCTCGGCCATCCCGTGAATGAGGAGAACTCCGCCGCGTGGTCCTCCGTCAACATCGCCGCTGCTGGATCGTCCTCCGTCCCCGTGGGCCGGGGCCCAAACCGTCCGCGCCAGGGGCACGCCGCCTCGGGTCTCGAACTCGTCGTCTGTCCGCATCATGAGACGGAGTCTATCGGCAGAGCGACCATTTGACCACACCGCCTCGAGTGAAGTAGCATATCACGCCACCCATCGAAACCGAGGAGATGCCAAATGGCACGGAAATACAATTTTTTCGCAGGCCCGTCCACGCTGCCCGTTGGCGTACTGAACGAGCTTCAGGAAGAAATGGTCGATTACCAGGGTCATGGCTTTTCCATGATCGAGTCCAGCCATCGCAGCAAAACATACGACGCCGTCCACAATGAAACCGTGGAGCTCATTCGCGAGCTCCTCGGGGTGCCCGATGACCGCCATGTCCTGCTTCTCGCCGGTGGCGCAACCATGCAATTTGCCATGGTGCCCATGAACTTTCTCGGTGATCATCGCAGCTGCGACATGGTCGTAAGCGGGGCCTGGGCCAAGAAGGCGCTCTCAGATGCGCAGAAGCTCGGCACGGTGAATATTGTCTTCGACGGCGCAGAGCAGAATTACACGAGCCTCCCGGCGCCCGATTCCGTTTCCGTGAATCCGGATGCGGCGTATCTGCATCTGACCAGCAATGAAACCATCGGCGGCCTGCAATGGAAGCAGTTCCCCGACACCGGCTCCGTTCCCATGGTC
>JAAAOH010000025.1 GCA_009908925.1 Spirochaetota bacterium
GCGCACGATGCGAACCTCACCGAGGCGGTGCCCTGCGCGGCTCAGAGTATCGATCATGAAGGAGAGGTTCTCTTCGCGGATATCGCCTGCGAGGATTTCGTCGCCGATGACGAGGAGCGCGATCATAGGCAGTGTTGTATACCCGATGACTACCGCCGGTCAACAATTCGGGCGCCGTGGCGCTTGCACCCGTGCGGATGTATAAGTATTTTACTCGTGTATGGAAGACGTGTTACAGGATGCCGAGGTACGAATACAGCATGGCGACTTCGAATCCGCAATCGGGTTGCTCCAGAACATTCTCGCCGATGAGCCCGACAATCCACGTGCGCTTGCGGATATCGGTGTGGCGTTTACCGAGTCCGGTGAGAATCGCAAGGCGATGAAGGCGCTCGATTTCTGCCTGAAGCTCGAGCCGGAGAATGTCGAGGCACTCGAGGCGATGGGATGCTCATATCTGCGCGAGAGCGAGTACGACCCCGCACGGCGTTACCTCGAGCAGGCCCGCGATGCCGACCCCGGTAATGCCTCGGTGCTGCGAAATCTCAGTGTACTCTACAGCCAGATCGGACTCCAGAAGGAGAGTCAGGAGTGTCTGCAGAAGTCCTATGAGATCAACCCGCACGACTACCTGACCCTCTACGCTCTCTCTTTCTCCTACCTGAACTCCGGTGACGGCGAGAAGGCCGCCGAAACCCTCAGCAATCTGCTCGAGATGGAAGTACCCGAGGATATACGGGCGCTTGCCGAGCAGCAGCTCGTGCGTATTCAGCACGACGACTGAGGTACAAAGAGCCCTGTTGGCAGCAGGGAGCCCGCCGACCGGCGCGGTTCTTGATACCGTCCCGGAGTTGAGAGTACCCTTTTGGTATGCTCATCCCGCATGGCAGACGACGTGTAGTCATAGACCGCGTATTCCCCGAGATAGACTGCGGCAGCTTTCCCGTCAAGCGCGTTGAAGGTGATGATGTCACCGTCGAGGCCGACGCTTTTGCCGACGGACATGATGCCGTGCGTATCGTGCTTCGCTATCGCCGCCGGAACGGGCGCTGGCAGGAGACCGAAATGGAGGCGCTCGGTAACGACCGATACCGTGCCGTGTTCAGGGTTGCAAAGCCGGGCCGCTACGAGTACTCCGTGTGCGGCTGGATCGATCACTTCCGCACCTGGCAGGACGGTCTGGCAAAGAAGCACGCTGCCGGGGTGGAAACAGATGTCGATCTGCTGATCGGCGCCGACCTCGTGGAGGCCGCGGCATCGCGAGCCTCGGCGGCGCCGGCTGCGGCGGCCCAGGCGAAGGCAGCCGGTTCCGGTACGCGGGCCGGCGGGCGGGCCGGGGCCGGCGCTGATGCGGAGCGCCTGAAGGAGCTCTCCGCGGCGTTGCGCAACGCGAAGACCCTGCATGCCGAGCGCGTGCGCGTTGCAACGTCGTCGGAGCTCACTTCGCTCATGGACGCCTATCCCGACCGCTCGCTTCAGACCGACTATCCGCGCACCCTGCAGGTCAAAGTGGACCGCGAGCGCGCGGCCTTCAGCGCCTGGTACGAGGTCTTCCCCCGCTCGACATCACCGGAGCCGGGTGAGCACGGCGCCTTCGCCGATCTGGCCAACCGCCTCGACTACATCGCCGAGCTCGGATTCGACATCGTCTATCTCCCGCCCATCCATCCGATCGGCCACACCAAGCGCAAGGGCAGGAACAACGCACTCGAGGCCGGCCCCCACGACCCCGGATCACCGTGGGCCATCGGCTCGGAGGAGGGCGGGCATACCGCGATTCATCCCGAGCTCGGAAGCCTTGATGATTTTAAAGCCCTCGTGGAGGCGGCGAACGGCTACGGGATGGAAATCGCCCTCGACCTCGCGTTTCAGTGCTCGCCTGATCATCCCTGGGTGCGTGAGCATCCCGAGTGGTTCGTCCTTCGCCCCGACGGGAGCGTTCAGTTCGCGGAGAACCCGCCCAAGAAGTACGAGGACATCTATCCGATCAACTTCGAGACGGAGGACTGGGAAGCTCTCTGGCAGGAGCTCAAAGGGGTTTTCGAGCACTGGATCGACGCCGGCGTGCGTGTCTTTCGCGTCGACAACCCGCATACCAAGGCCTACGGGTTCTGGGAGTGGCTCATCGATGATCTGACAACGCGGTATCCCGACCTGATCTTTCTGGCCGAAGCCTTCACGCGGCCCCGTCGCATGTACGGACTGGCGAAGCTCGGGTTCAACCAGAGTTACACCTATTTCACCTGGCGGAACGACCCGACCGGGCTCAGGGACTATCTCACCGAGCTCACCACGACCGAGGTCGCCGAGTACTTCCGGCCCAACTTCTGGCCGAACACGCCTGACATTCTCCACGAGGACCTGCAGCTCGGCGGAAGACCTGCCTTCCTCGCGCGTTACGCGCTGGCAGCCACGCTTTCGTCGAATGTGGGAATCTACGGTCCGGCCTTCGAGAAAGTGGAGCATACACCACGAGAGGAGGGAAGCGAGGAGTATCTGCACTCCGAGAAGTACGAGATTCGATACTGGGAGTTGCACGAGAGCGGCGACCTCACGTCTTTCATTGCGGCGGTCAATCGGGCCCGGCGGGAGAACCCGGCGCTACACCGGAATCGGAACCTGCGCTTCCACGCCGTTGATAATCCCAATCTGCTTTGCTACAGTAAGATCTCGGATGACGGGAAGAACGTGATCTTCGTGGTGGTCAACATGGATTACCACGCCCCCCAGGCCGGCTGGGTTGAGTTCTCGCCGGCCGCGGTCGGCCTTTCCCACACGGCACCCTTTACAGTGCGGGATCTTCTGACGGACACCGCCTACCGGTGGGATGGTTACTGGAATTTCGTACGTCTCGATCCGGCCGGGGTCCCCGTGCATCTCTTTCGACTCGAACGTTAGGAGCCCCATCGATGGACCAACAGAACCCGCTCTGGTACAAGGATGCAGTCATATACGAGCTGCACGTGCGCTCTTTTGCCGACTCCGACGGCAACGGAATGGGCGACTTCAAGGGGCTCACCGAGCGGCTCGACTATCTGCAGGACCTCGGCGTAAACGCCATATGGCTCTTGCCCTTCTACCCCTCGCCCTGGCGTGATGACGGATACGATATCTCCGATTACACCGGCATTCATGAGGCCTACGGCAACCTGAGGGACTTCAAGCGCTTTCTTCGGGAGGCCCATCGGCGCGACCTGCGGGTGATCACCGAGCTGGTCATAAACCACACATCCATCCAACACCCGTGGTTCGAGCGCGCCCGGCATGCCAAACCGGGCACGAAGTACCGGGACTTCTACGTGTGGAGCGACTCGCCGGATCTCTATTCCGAGGCTCGCATCATCTTCCAGGATTTCGAGAGCTCCAACTGGACCTGGGACTCTGTCGCCAAGGCCTACTACTGGCACCGTTTCTACTCGCATCAGCCGGACCTCAACTTCGAAAGCCCCGCGGTGCGCAAGGAGCTGTTTCGGCTGACCGATTTCTGGTTCAACCTGGGCGTCGACGGCCTGCGGCTCGACGCGGTGCCCTATCTCTACGAGCGGGAGAACACCAACTGCGAGAACCTTCCCGAAACTCATTCCTTCCTCAAACAGATGCGGGCGCATATCGACGAGAAGTTCTCCGACAAGATGCTTCTTGCCGAGGCAAATCAGTGGCCCGAGGATGCGGTCGAGTACTTCGGCTCCGGCGACGAGTGTCACATGTGCTTCCACTTTCCGCTGATGCCGCGCCTGTTCATGAGCGTGAAGACCGAGGATCGCTTTCCCGTAACTGATATTCTCGAGCAGACGCCCGACATTCCCGACAGTTGCCAGTGGGGCATTTTCCTGCGGAACCACGACGAGCTCACCCTCGAGATGGTCACCGACGAGGAGCGGGACTACATGTACCGCGCCTACGCCCGCGACCCCTCACAGCGTCTCAACCTCGGAATCCGACGACGCCTCGCTCCGCTCCTCGAGAACAACCGACGGCTCATGGAGCTCATGAACATCCTGCTCTTCTCGCTGCCGGGCACGCCGGTCATCTACTACGGTGACGAGATCGGCATGGGGGACAACGTGTACCTCGGCGACCGCGACGGGGTGCGCACGCCGATGCAGTGGAGCTCGGACAAGAACGCCGGGTTCTCCAAGGCAAATCCCCAGCGGCTCTATCTGCCGGTGATCATCGATCCGGAGTACCACTACGAGGCCCTCAACATCGAGACGCAGCAGGCGAACGGCTCGTCCTTTCTGTGGTGGATGAAGCGGGTCATTGCCACCCGCCGCCGATTCCGCGCGTTCAGTCGCGGCAATTTCGAGGTGGTGAACTCCGACAACGTGCACGTATTCTCCTTCCTGCGTCGCTACGAGGACGAGACGGTGCTCGTGATCGCAAACTTCTCCCGTCACCGCGAGGTCGTTACGCTCGAGTTGCCGGAATACGCCGACCACGTCCCGGAGGAAGTGTTCAGCCAGAACGAGTTTCCCCGCATCCGCGAGGACGGCTACACCGTCAACATCGGCTCGAACGACTTCTACTGGTTCATTCTGCATCCGGTCGCAACAGAGGCGGAGAAGGTCGGTGATGTTCAGAGCCGCGAGATCGCGATCTCGCAGAACGACTGGACCGATTTCTCGACGAAGCTCTCGCGGGCGCTCGAACAGCGCGTGCTCCATGAGTACATCCAGCGCAGCAGATGGTACCGCGAGAAGAGCCGGAAGGTGAGGCGGATCAGGGTCGCCGATGTGGTTCCCCTGGATTCGGGTGCGCGTCGGGCCTGGATCATGGTCGTCGATATCGCGTTTGCCGACGAGGCAAGCGAGAGCTACGTGCTGCCGGTCTCACTCGCCCTCCGCGACGAAGCCGAGCAGGTCGCCGGCGACGCGCCTCGCGCCGTCATCGCGTGGGTGAAGCTTGGTGAGAGCTCCGGGGTTATCTATGACGCCGGCTATGACGCCGGCTTCCGCGATGAGCTGCTGCATCTGCTGCTCACCCGCAAGAAGATCAAGGGCAGGGCCGGCGAGATTCAGCTGAACCGCGGGCGCGGCCTGCGGTCGATGGCAGCCGGGCTCGAGCGCCCCTACAGCTCGCGGGTGCTCAAAGTCGAGCAGTCGAACACCTCGTTCCTCTACAAAGACAGCCTCTTCTTCAAGCTCTACAGAAAGCTCGAAGACGGAGTGAATCCCGACGTCGAGCTCATTCGCTATCTCACCGAGCGACGTCGTTTCGAGCACGTACCGGCCTACGCGGGAAGCCTCTCGTACTCCGGTCGCGGTATCGACAGCGCCTCGCTCGGCCTCATGGTATCCTTCGTTCCCAACGAGGGAGATGCCTGGTCCTACACCGAGAGTGTGGTCGAACGCTACTTCGAGCATCTGCTGTCCATGAAGCAGGAGATCGGAGCCACTCCGCCCAGTCTGCCCGACATCCTCGATGTCAAGCTCGGTGATGTGCCGGAGGAGTTCATCGGGATGACCGACGGCTTTTTCCTCGAACTGATGCACCTCCTCGGTCGTCGCACGGGCGAGCTCCACCTCGCGCTCAGCTCCGAGCGCACCGATAAGGATTTCGCCCCGGAGAACTTCTCCCGGCTCTATCAGCGCTCGATGTATCAGTCGATGCGGAGCCTGTTCCGGCGGGTGATGACCACCGTGAAGAAGGTCAGGAAGAATGCTGATGAGGACGTCGCGGCCGACATCGACCGGCTGCTCGATCAGGAGGATGCGATCCTCGCGCAGTTTAGCCGCATCACGAAGACACGTATTCACGCGAAGAAGATTCGCATCCATGGTGACTATCACCTCGGCCAGGTGCTGTTCACCGGCCGGGACTTTGTGATCATTGATCTCGAAGGTGAACCCGCGCGATCTCTCGGTGAGCGCAGACTGAAATATGGGGCATTCCGGGACGTCGCCGGTATGATCCGCTCCTTTCACTACGCCATATACGGGAAGTACCTCGAGTACGCGAACGTCCGCCCCGAGGACGCCGAGTGGCTCGGCAAATGGATCGATCCCTGGTTCACCTACGTTACGGGCGTCTTTCTCGACGGCTATCTGGAGACCGTTGACGGCGTGGACTTTGTGCCGGAGGATCCCGAGGAGCTTCGCGTCATCCTCGAGGTCTTCATACTCGAGAAAGCGGTCTACGAAATCGGCTACGAGATCAACAATCGGCCCGCGTGGTTGAAGATCCCGGTCAACGGCATACAGTTCGTCCTCGATCATCTCGCCGGGACCGACGACGCGCCCGGCTGAACGGTCATCGCGCGCAGGCCGCGCGCGGCGAACCCGCCCCGGCACGGCGAACCCGGCCCGGCGTTGCGAACCCCGGGCCGCGTTGCGAACCCCGGTTGCCGCCGTGAATCCGGCGCCGCGACCGCGAACCCCGCCGCCTTTTATGAATTTCTCGCAAATCGGACACCAGTTGCACTACTATTGTATGTAGCGATGGACGCATTTGCAGGGAGTCCGGCCGACATGGCCGGCTCTACCGGTTCGATCAGTGTTGAGCCTCGAATCGTATTCGTCGACGACGAGCACGACATCCTCGACGTGGCCGAGCGACTTTTTCGCAACCAGCCCTACGAGTGCCTGACCTTCGCCCGCGCGACCGAGGCGCTCGAGTTTCTCCGCCACAACCAGGCGCATGTGGTGGTGAGCGATCTTCGGATGCCGGAGGTGGACGGCTTCCAGTTCCTGAAGGAGGCCGCCGATATCGCGCCGTATGCAACCCGCGTCGTGCTTTCCGCACATTCGGACAGCCGGTCCCTGCTCGAGGCGATCAACCGTGACCACGTGCACCGCTTCGTGGTCAAGCCATGGGAGGCGGCGGACTTCGTCTCGGTGATCCGCCAGTCGGTGGAGCTCGCCTCCCTCAAGTACGAGCGGGAGGCGCTCATTGAGACGCTTGCGGAGAATAGCGACCAGCTCACCGAGCGCGCCATGGCGATGAGCCGCCCCGCCGAGCTCGGTAAGTATGCCTCTCAGATCGTGCACAACCTGAAGGCGCCCATCCAGACGATAGGTGGTGCCGTTTTTCTGGCCAACCTGCTCGTCGATCACGAGGATCCGAACGGTGCGCAGCTCCAGACGTATCTCGACCATATCGCCGACGGCGCGAGGGACCTGCAGCGCACCGTTGCCGGCATCCTCATGCACACGGTGGACGACAGCTTCTTCCGCGAGGAGCCGGTCAATCTCAACGATATCGTCGAGCGGGAGATAGAGTTCTTCGACATCGATCGGTCCTTCAAGTACCGTGTCGAGAGACGACTCTGTCTCGACCCCGAGCTACCGTCCATTCGCGGAAACGCGCTGCAGTTCAAACAGGTCGTGGATATCCTCATCAAGAACGCCATTGATGCGATGCTCGAAAGCGAGCGCAAGCTGCTGACGGTGACCACCGGGACGGAAGGCCGGCAGGTGTTCCTGATCGTCGAGGACACTGGAGTCGGCATTGCAGAGGAGAATCAGGAGGAGATCTTCTCGCCGTTTTTCTCGACCAAGGAGCTCGGAAACGGTACGGGCATCGGTCTTGCGAGTGCGAAGCAGCTCGTCGAGGCCTATGGCGGCAGCATGGCCGTGGAGTCGGAACCCGGGCTCGGCGCGCGGTTTACTGTCTGTCTTCCGACGTGATTGCCACGTCGTCCCTGTTCGCGAACGGCAGAGCGGCGTTGAGCTCGACGATGTTTCTGCGCTCGTAGGAGTTGATCCGGTCTATGTTCCCCTCCATGATCAACCGCATGCGCTCGTCGGTGAAATAGTGCAGGCTGTAGGTGGGTACCGCACGGAAGCCGCGTTTGATCTTGTGGGGTGAGCCCATGCCCGGGTCGAAGTCCCGCACGCCGTGCTCGATGGCCCAGCGGATGGGCTCATAGTAGCAGGCGTTGAAGTGGAGCTTGTCCACGAAGCGGAAGCTCCCCCAGTAGCGGCCCACCAGCACGTCGCCCTTCTTCAGCAGGAACGACATGGCGATGGGATCCTTGGCGCCCCGCTCACGGGCGACCACGAAAAGGACGAGATGGCGACAGCAGTCGGCGAGGCCTTCGAAGAAGGCCCGGTTGAGAAACTTCGCCGCCCACGGCCCGAACTGTGCGTTGTGCTCCTCGTAGAAATCGTACATGAGCTCGAAGTAGCGGTCGGGCGCATCGCTGCCGGAGATGGTTTCGAGCTCGATGTCGTTGTCGGCCATCGCCTTGCGTTCTTTGCGGATGTTCTTGCGCTGGTTCTTGTTGAAATCCGCGAGGTAGTCGTCGAAAGACTCATAGCCGGGGTTGTGCCACTCGTAGCCCTGGTGAAGCCAGGTTATGAAGCCTTCGGCCTCCACCTCCGGTACCCAGTCCGGGTCGGCGAAGTTGAAGGCGATGCCGTGGATATCGTTTTGTGAGGCAAACTCGCGCATCTGCCCCACCATCGCGCGGGTCACCGCCTGTCGCGGCATGTCCCCTGCTATGAGGAAACGATAGGCGCTTGCCGGCGTCGCGGGGCTCATCCCCACGAGCTTCGGGTAGTAGGGCACGCCCATCTGCTGCGCTACGTCCGCCCAGGCAAAGTCGAAGACGAAGTCTCCCATGCTGTGCGTGCGGACATAAAGCGGAGCGGCCGCAACCAGCCGATCGCCGTCCCATACGCCCATGTGGGTGGGAATCCATCCGGTGTCCGGGGACATCGAGCCCGATTGCTCGAGCTGATTGAGCCACTCCCACTCCAGAAGCGGTGTTCTGAGGTCCGCGGTGAGCGCGTTCCAGGAGTCGACGGGGATTTCGTCCATGGCGCTGTGCCAGGACAGCCGGTATTCTTGAGTCGCCACCTCTGTAATGTAACAACACCCGACGGCGGGTCAAAGCATTGCCGGGCAACGCGTGGCGCTGGTATCTTCCCGTGCATGTATAGCGACGACATCGGCGCATATGCCGAGCTCATTGTTTCCATGGTCAATATCGATGACGGCCGTAACCTGCAGATCCGCGGAGAGCCCGTCCACTGGGATCTCATACAGGAGATCGCCGCGGCCGCATACCGACGCGGTGCGCGCTACGTTGCCGCCCGCTCGGTGCACCCGGGCCTGCTCAAGGCGCGCATCGAGCACGCCGCCGAGGAGTACCTGGACTACGTTCCGTCGCAGCTGACCGCGATGAACGACATCATGATCTCGGAAGAATGGGCCATCGTGTCCATCGCAAGCCGCGAGGATCCGGACTTCCTTGCCAACGTCGACGATGAGCGAAACGCCCGCATCGGGAAGGCAACCGAGCAGGCGATGATGCCGTTTCGTCGCGCTCTGC
>JAAAOH010000149.1 GCA_009908925.1 Spirochaetota bacterium
CATGTGCTCGAGGACCTGCCCCGCCATCAGACAGGGGAGCGGAAGATCGGCCACCCGTGCCGCCACACGGTGAGCGGCCCGCGCCATCTCCGCAAGCCCCACCTCGGCACCGAGGTCTCCGCGGCAAAGCCATAACCCGTCGGCGGAGGAGGAGATGTTGTCGATATCGGCCACGGCGCTCGCGCGTTCGAGCTTTGCCGTGAGGCGCACCTCTCTGCCGGCCTGGGCGCGGTAGGCCGCCATCTCCCTTCCGTCCCGTACGTAAGAAATCGCGATCTCCACACCCGGGAATCGGTGCGCCTGCCTGAGAATCCGTCGATCCTTCTCGCTCAAAGATTCCCGGCGGAAATCCGTCCTGGCGAGAGTGAGCCCCTTGGCCGCGGCAACCGGCCCGCCCGTGGTTACGCGCGCGCGGGCTCGTCCCGCCGCTTCGTCGAGGTCTTCGATCTCCAGATGAACCCGGGCGTCGTTTACGAGGATGCGCCCGTCGCTGCGGGCAGCCGCAGTAAAGAAATCCTCGTGCGGGACAGGCAGGACGAGCTCCGTCCCCCGCCCCCGGGATCCGCCGGCAGGCGCCGGCGTGGCATCGCCCCCGTCGCCACGCGCGAGTACCACCACCTCGCCCGCGCCGAGGTGCCGGTCCGCCACCCGGCCGAGGCGCCACTTGCTTCCCTGCAGATCGAGCACCACCGGCACTGCCGCACCCATCGCCGTCGAGAAAGCTGCGAGGCGCTCGAGCCAACCGCTGAGCTCGTCGACATCGAGGTGGGAGGTGTTCAGGCGGAAGCTGGTTGCGCCGGCCTCCACGAGAGCCCGCCAGGAATCGGGCGAGGCGGTGGCCGGCCCCAGCGTGGCGACGATTTCGTATCCCTGTGCAAAGCGGTCGGTCGGCATGTGTGCGAGCCTACCGTGAATCCGGCCGACGTATCTACAACCGTGTTGCCGCACCATTGTGTTGTCGCCGGATTCTATTGCCGCAGCGCGCGGGCGGGCGGTATTCTTCCCCCCATGCATCACGAGGTCATCATTGTGGGCGCAGGGCCCATCGGACTGGAGATCGGCGCGGCGCTGGAGCGACTCGGCCGGGATTACATCATTCTGGAGCGGGGGCAGCTGGCACAGACGATCGTCGACTGGCCTCCCATGAGCCGCTTCTTCAGCTCGCCCGAGCGGATGGCAATCGCAGGGGTACCCTTCCACACGCTTCACCAGCAGCTTGCCCCGAAGGAAGAGTACCTCGCCTATCTCCGCACGGTCGCCGAGGTCTTCGACCTTCGCCTGCATCTCTACGAGACGGTGCATCGCGCGGAGCGACGACCGGAAGGCGGCTTTTCCATCGAGTCTGCGCGCACGTACGCGCCGGACGCCACCTGCAGCTACACCTGTGACCATCTCGTGCTTGCAACCGGAGACATGGCATCGCCGAACCGCCTCGGGATCCCCGGCGAGGACCTTCCCCACGTCTCGCACTTCTTCGAGGATCCGCACCGGTACTTCCGCCAGCGACTGCTCGTGGTGGGCGGGCGAAACTCGGCAGTGGAGGCCGCCATCCGGGCCTGGCGCGCCGGCGCGGAGGTAGTACTGAGCTACCGCAGGGCCTCCTTCGACAGCGAGCGCCTCTACTCCAGGCACCACCTCGAGATAACGCTTCTCGCCGGCAAGGGCCGCATCGAGACCCACCTGCAAACCGTTCCCACGACCATCGTGCCGGGAGGCGCAACTCTTGCAGAGGTTGACGAGGAACTCCGGCCCACCGGGACCGTCAGGGAGATTGCGGCAGATTTTGTCTTTCTTGCCACCGGCTACAGAGAGGACTACTCCCTGCTGCACGAGCTTGGCGCCCGCTTCGACGGCACCCCGGCCCTTCCCGTCCTCGACAATGAGAGCATGGAGACAAGTGTTGCCGGGCTCTACGTTGCGGGAACCGCGATCGGCCACAAGCGCGACGGCTACACGACATTCGTGGGCACCTCACACAACCACGCCCGACAGATCGTCTCGCGCATCACCGGTGATCTCGCCCCCGATGAGGTCGTTTCGGGCACCGTGCCACGCCGGTACTACCCGTTCACGAGCAAGGATATCCAGCCCGAGTGATCACCTCTCTCACTCAGCCGCCTCGGTTCCCTCCACGAGCTCACCACCGTTGATTTCCGCGCCGCTGAAACGGCGCTTCTCATCGAAGCGAAAAATCGCGTCGGCGCGCCCGAGGGTGCGAGGTCCGGTGATAACCTTGCGGGAGAAATACCCGCCGTTCTTGTAGTCCGGCACGAGCTCCTGGCGTGGGATGAGACGGATCTCCACGACCTCGCCGGTTTGAGTGAGACGTACGTAGAAGTACAGACCTTCATCGCCCTTGTGACGACCACGAGCGGGTTTCACGCTTCCGCCGGCCTCACGTGCGCCGCCGTCAGCCCCGTCTCCGCCGTTCGAACGATCGGGTATCGAACCACCACCGAAGAGCTTGCGTGCGAGATCACCAATGAGTCCCATGCTGTTTTCCCCCTCTCCCCCAACGATTGACCGCAACCGGCCTCCTGTCAACACCGGGCGGTGGTGTTTCCTCGTAGCACTGATCTCTGTTACCTTCTTCTCCATGTCGTTACCCGGAGCCTATCGTACAGAGGACGGCGTCATCGTCCCCGCAATTACTACAGAAGAGATGCGCGAGCTCGACGCGATCGCAACCGGGGAAACCGGTCCGAATCTTTTTCAGATGATGGAGAACGCGGGTCGTAGCCTGGCCGACGTGGTTATCGCCGAACTGCGGGGCAGCGACAGTTCCCCCTCAGTGGTCGTACTTGCGGGCACCGGGGGCAACGGCGGCGGCGGGATGTGCGCAGCGCGGCACCTCGCTAATCGTGGTCTCGACGTGACACTCTGTGTCAGTCACCCGGAGCGGCTGCAGGGGGTTCCTGAGGCCCAGCGACTCATCTACGGTCACACCAGCGGCGCTGCGGTGGACACGGCCCATCTCGCATCCCTGCAGGCCGAGGTCGTCGTCGACGCGTTGATCGGCTACAGCCTCGAGGACGCGCCGAAAGCTGAAGTTCGCGACATGATCAACTGGGCGGTCGATCAGCGCGCCCGCTTCGGCGCGCGGGTCGTGTCTCTCGATCTCCCCTCGGGCGTTGACGCCACCACCGGCGAGGCCCCGGGTGCGCACATCTGCGCGGACACCACGCTCACCCTGGCGCTTCCAAAAACGGGTCTCCATCCGAGCGGCGAGCTCGCGCGTTCCTGCGCGGGCGCGGTCAGGCTCGGCGACATCGGCCTGCCCTCCGGTCTCTACGCTCGCTTCGGCAGTCCGATTCCCTTCCGCACCTCCTTCGTGGTCGACCTCGAGCCCCTCGGTGCAAACCGCTCCGCCTCTTGACGCGGGCGCACGCGCGCGATACGTTTACACCATAGGGGTGCCGATCAGGCTGAGATCATACCCGTTGAACCTGAACTGGGTAATGCCAGCGGAGGGAGTTCACGAGATCCATTCCTGCCCAATGAGCTCAGCCTCTTCGAGACCCCGCATATACGTCGTTATGGGGGTTATTCATGTCCACGCGAACACGAAATGTCTCGGTGCAGGTGCTGCCGCTCACCGATGACGCCCTGCCCGTAGTCGATCGGGCAATACGGGTCATACAGGATAGCGGCGTGCGCTATGAGGTCGGACCGCTCGAGACCACCCTCGAAGGAGAGGACCTCGATGAGCTCCTCGAGGTTGCGAAGGCCGCGCACCGGGCCTGCTTCGAGAGCGATGTCGAGAACGTCGTCACCGTGATAAAAATCGCGGACTCCGTTCACGGAACGACCATGGACGGGAAGACGGGCAAGTACCGCGGCGGCGACAGCGGCCGCGGGGCCGGCGGCGGCAACAGCAGCGGGTCCGGCGGCGCCGGCGGGTCCGCCGGGTCCGGCGACGGAGACGCGAGTTGAACCTCCGAACCATCGTGCCCCCGGCGACCGTCATCGTCGGGGCAATCGCGGCCTGGCAGCTCATCGTGGTCGCAAGCGGGCTGCCCCCCTTCATACTCCCGTCTCCGGCGCAGGTCATCGCGGCCGGCGTGGATACATGGGGGGTGCTCGGCCCGGCGATTCTCACGACCCTCTTCGAGACACTTCTCGGTCTCAGTATTGCCGTCGTTCTCGGGGTTGCCTTCGCGGGGGCCATGGACCTGGTTCCGCTCCTGCGCCGGGCGATCTACCCCCTACTCGTGGCCTCACAGACGGTACAGATTCTCGCGGTTGCACCGCTGCTCATCATATGGTTCGGTTTCGGGCTGACACCCAATATCATGGTGGTGGTGCTGTTCACCTTCTTCCCCATGACGGTGTCGACGGTGGACGGACTGACCTCGGCCGACCCCGACTACATCGGCCTGCTTCGCTCGATGCGCGCCACGCGCAGGCAGATCTGGCGGACCGTACGACTGCCGGCGGCACTGCCCTCCTTCTTCAGCGGGCTGCGACTCTCGGTGACCTACAGCGTCGTGGCGGCAACTATCGGTGAGTGGGTCGGCGGCTCGGGCGGTCTCGGGCTCTACATGCTGCGCTCCAAGAACGCACTGCAGACCGATCAGGTCTTCATTGCCATGCTCATTACAACGCTTCTGAGCATCGGACTGTTCCTTCTGGTATTCGCTATCGAACACCTGGCCCTCCCCTGGTACTACACCGCCCGCAGGCGCGAGCAGTGGGAGGAGCAGGGAATCTATTGATGCATACACAACAACTGTGGAGGTAGATTATGACACGCAAAGCTCTCATACTCGGTTTTCTCGCGTGCCTTATCGTCGCGCCCGGTGCGCTCGCATCCGGTGAGATGGAGGAGGAAACGCGTGAAATCACGTTCATGCTCGACTGGGTCCCCAACGTGAACCACGTCGGTATCTTCGTCGCACAGGAACGCGGGTTCTTCACCGACGCCGGCCTCGACGTGAGAATCATCCAGCCCGGCGAAGTGCCGGCAACAAGCGCGGTGGCGAGCGGACGCGCGGACTTCGGCGTCGACTTTCAGGAGAACCTGACGCTTCTGCGAGCAGACGACGTTCCCCTGGTCTCGATTGCCACGATGCTGCAGACCAACACGTCGGGATTTGCCGTGCGCGCGGGAGCAGGCATCGATTCGCCCGCCGATTTCGAGGGGCTTCGCTACGGCACGTTCCAGTCACCCTTCGAGGAGCCGACCCTCAACAGCCTCGTGCGCTGCGAAGGCGGGGATCCGTCGACCATCGAGTACGTGCCCGCCGGGACGGACCTCCTCGCCATGCTCCAGCAGGAGCAGGCCGACATCGTGTGGATCTACTACGGCACGCAGGGTTTTCAGGCGCAACGCGTCGGCCTCGATATCACCTACTTCCCCCTCAACGACTACACAGACTGCATTCCCGACTACTACACGCCCATCATCATCGCGAGTGAAGAGACCCTCGAGAACCGTCCGGAGCTCACCCGGGACTTTCTCGAAGCACTCGCGCGCGGGCATCGCTTCACGATGGAGAACCCGAGCGAGGCTGCGATGATCCTCGCCGAGGCCGTGCAGGAGCTCAACGCCGAGGAGCTTCAGGACAGCGTGCCCTGGCTCGCGCAGCGCATGAAGATGGACGCGCCCCAGTGGGGCTTCCAGCAGTCCTCCGTGTGGCGTGACTACGCGGAGTGGATGCGCGAGGTCGACGTTCTCGAGGCAGAGTTCGATCCGACCGCCGCGTTCACCAACGAGTACCTGCCGGGGCTCGGCGAGCGGTGAGCGGCGTGAGCCGAGCCACACCGAGACTCGAGCTCGACTCGGTCTCGATGACCTTTCATGGGGAAACCCGCAGCGTCGAGGCGCTGCGGGACATCTCCATGGACGTACTCCCGCAGGAGTTCGTCACCGTCATTGGTCCGAGCGGCAGCGGGAAGAGCACCCTCTTCAACCTCGTCACCGGTCTCCTGCAGCCGCAGGAGGGCCGTATCCTCATCGACGGCAGTGAAGTCGCCGACCGCACGGGTCACGTCGCCTACATGCCGCAGCGGGATCTGCTGCTGCCGTGGCGCTCTGTTCTCGGCAACGTCATCCTCCCGCTCGAGATACAGGGGGAGGAACTCGATGAGGCGCGCGCCCGCGCCCGAGAGCTCATGCCCAGGTTCGGGCTCGAAGGCTTCGATGATTACTATCCCCAGGTTCTCTCCGGCGGCATGCGGCAGCGGGCGGCGTTTCTGCGAACGGTTATGAGCGGGCGAGAGACACTGCTTCTCGATGAGCCTTTCGGCGCGCTTGACGCCCTGACCCGGCGTCAGCTTCAGGACTGGCTCCTCGACCTGCAGCGCAGCCTGCGGCGTACGATCCTCTTCATCACGCACGATGTGGACGAGGCGGTCTACCTCGCCGACCGGGTGGTGGTACTCAGCGCGCGCCCCGGTCAGGTGGAGAAGACTCTCAGCGTGGATCTGCCCCGCCCGCGCCATCAACACATGATCGGCGAGCCCGCGTTCGGCCGACTCGTCACCGAGCTCCTCGACGCGCTGGGATTGGACTCCACTCACCAGGCCTCCTGACCGAGGGCAGGCGATCCCCGCTTCATGATCCCTGCTTCTTGATCGCCGGCCGGAGTGTTACACTACGGTGCGATGCATGGTGGTGATGTTGCGCTCATCATGGGCGGCACCGTACTACTCCTGCTCATTGCGGCTGCCGCGCGGGTTGTCACGAACAATACCCGGCTGCCGTTGTCGGTCGTCCTCTTCGTAGTGGGCATTGCCATTGCAGCCGTAGCGCCCGCGATTGGACTCGGACAGGCTGTCGCGCACTTCCAGCTCTCGCCCGGCCTCGTGTTCTACGTCTTCCTACCCAGCCTCGTGTTCGAATCCGCCATCAGCCTCGATGTCCGGGAGCTGCGGCGAAACCTGCTGCCGATCCTCACCCTCGCGGTTCCCGGTCTGCTCATCTCGACCACCGGCATCGCACTGGTCGTCGCTCTGGGCACGCCGCTCGGTTTTCGCACGGCCCTTCTGCTCGGTGCGATTCTCAGCGCGACCGATCCCGTGGCCGTCATCTCCATTTTCAAGCGTCTCGGCGCCCCGAGGCGCCTACACGTCCTTGTCGAGGGCGAAAGCCTTTTCAATGACGCAACCGCACTGGTTGTCTCTCGCATACTCGCCACGGTTGTGATCGGGGGTGCGGTTTCAGGCAACGTGGCACTGGCCGGACTGGGGCGGTTTCTCTGGGTCTTCCTCGGCGGAGTTGCAAGCGGCGCGGTTCTCGGCTTCGCTACCGGATACGCTCTGCGCTCGGTCAGATCCGATTCTTTCGTGAGCATCACGCTCACGACCAT
Source organism: Spirochaetota bacterium (assembly GCA_009908925.1). Classification (GTDB taxonomy): domain Bacteria; phylum Spirochaetota; class Spirochaetia; order DSM-27196; family PWMO01; genus JAAAOH01. The sequence goes on from JAAAOH010000149.1 coordinate 7,311, forward strand.
CCTCGCCTATCTCTCGTTCATCATCGCCGAGGAGGGCCTTGGGGTGAGCGGCGTGATGGCGACGGTGACCGCCGGGCTCACCTTTTCCGGATGGGGGTGGATGCGCGTCTCCCGCGAGGTGCGTGATTACCTGGAGTACTTCTGGCAATACGTTGCCTTTGTGGCCAACGCCCTCATCTTTCTCCTTGTCGGGCTGCTCGTGGACCCCGCCACCCTGCGCGGGTCTCTCTCCACCATCGTGTGGGCGGTCATCGGGATGCTCGCCTCCCGCATTCTGGTCGCCTACGGCCTCGTGCCTTCGCTGAGGTCCATCTCACGCCAACATGCCTTTGGTCCCCGGTATCAGACGGTCCTCTTCTGGGGCGGCCTGCGCGGAGCGGTGGCCGTAGCCATCGTGTTGAGCCTTCCGGAGTTCGGTGGAAACGATCTCTTCCTCTCGGTCGTCATCGGGGCGGTCCTGTTTACGCTTCTGGCACAGGGGCTGACGATAGACCCGCTCGTTCGGCTGCTGGGAATAGATCGCCCCTCCCTCCCCGACCGCTTCATAGGGCTCGATACGCAACTGCAGGCGCGACGCACCGCGATCGAGGCGCTTCCGCGCCTGTCCAACGGCGGGCGCTTCTCGAGCTCTATCCTGAAGAGGGTGCGCGACGGCTACGCCGATTCCCTGCGGCCCCTCGAACGCAACCTTCAGAGTGTAAGCGAAGAAGCAAGTGGAGGACAGGAGCAAGAGCGCATGCTCTACCTGCGCAGCCTCGGGGAGGAGCGCGGGCGCTACGTCGAGTTGTTTGACGCCGGTCACATCGGCGAGCGCGCCCTTCGCACGCTGGATCTGGAAGTCTCCATGCAGATCGACGCGGTGCGACACGCAGACGACATCGACACGCTCCATCTGGGCCGCTTTCATCATACACCCGTGATAGAACGACTGCAGCGGTTCATAGAAGCCCGGGCACCCTTCAGGCGACTTGCGGAGCACCGGCGGAAGCGCCGTTTCGCCATCGACTATGAGCTCTCCTGGGCACACTACCAGTCGAGCACGCGCGTCCTCGATCGGCTCGAGGAAGAAGACGCGGTGTTTTCCCGGGCGACGATGCAGTCGGTCCGCAATCGCTATCGGCGCTGGAACGAGACGGCGAGGCGCCAGCTGGACACGGCGGCAGACCAGTTTCCGGAATTCGTGGCCGATGCACAGGAGCGCTTCGGGTATCGGCTCCTGCTTCTTCATGAACGGCAGTACATCGGAGAGGCCCTCGAGGCCGGCGCCCTCCCCGACAATGCCGGCGAAGAGCACCTCTCCGAAGTCGACCGGCGGCTCGAGAAGCTGAGAAATCGGGAGATTGCGGAGCTCGGGGTGACACCTGAACGACTTCTGCGGGGCATTCCGCTTCTCGCGTCGCTTTCAGACGAAGCCTTCGGTGAGCTGGCCGTGCAACTGCAACCGCGCACCTTTCCCGCCGGAGAGGAGATTATCCGCCAGGGGGACTCGGGCAGCAGTCTGTTTCTCATCGCACGCGGCGTCGTGCGGGTAACGCGCGAACAGGCAAACGGAGACGTGAAGGAGATCAGCACGTTGCTGCCCGGCGATTTCGTCGGTGAAATGGCCCTCCTCCACGCCGAACCGCGCACGGCGACGGTGCTGGCCGTTACCCCGATGCTGGCTTACGAGCTGAGGCGACAGGATGCGCGCGCGGCCACCGAGCGATATCCGGACCTGCTCGCCGCACTTCGCGCCGAAGACCGGCGGCGGCGCGAGGAGAACCGTCGACAGCACGGATAGGCGGTGGCATACTGAAGGGCATGAGACGCTACAGGGTCGGCATCCTCGGATACGGATTCATCGGCCGGGTTCACGCGTGGGCGCATGCGAACCTGCGCTTTCACTACAGCCTTCCGTTCGAAACGGAGATCGTCCGCGTCGCTACTTCGCGGCCCGAAACGGCGAAGCGGGCCGCCGC
>JAAAOH010000131.1 GCA_009908925.1 Spirochaetota bacterium
ACCGCAGGCGGCCCGCCCCGCGGCGACGGTACCGGCGGTCGGCTCTACGTCACGGGCGACGACGAGGACTCCGAAGCGGACGCAGCGGCGGCACGCTATAAGGCCCTCTCGGCGCACTACGGTCTGTCTTTCCAAGGACGGTTTGAATGAACGCCCACACGCTGAGACTCCTCGAGTTCGACACGGTGCGCGACGGAGTTGCCTCCCTGACCCTCGGTGCAAGTGGTGAACGCGTGGTGCTCTCCTCGGAGGTTCTCACCGACCACGATCTCATCGCCGCGCGCCTCGATCTCGTCGCAGACTGGCGTGTGGTTCTCGCCGGAGAGGAACGCGTGCCGGACGCCCCCTTCCCGGACATAGAGCCGCTGTTCGTGGTGCTCGAGAAGGAGGGCACCGTCCTCGACGAGGAGCAGCTGGCCGCGGTCTCGCTCTTCATTGCGGCCGCAGTGGGCTTCGCGAAGAGTGGTGGGGATCTCGAAGCGGATCGCCCCCTGCACGGTCGCCTGGAGGCACTCCCGGATCTTTCGCGTATACGGCGGCAGGTGAGCGTCTACATCTCCGACACCGGCGAGATAAAGGATGACGCGATACCGGAGCTTCGGCGCCTGCGCGCGCGGATCCGAACGACGGAGGGCCGCATCGAGAAACAGGCGGTCGCCTACCTCCGCGACCCGGACCGCGCCCAGTACTGGACGTCGGATGCACCGACCCAGCGAAACGGCCGGACCGTGCTGCCGCTGAGTGCAAACTACCGAAACCGGGTCAAAGGTATCGTTCACGAGGTATCACAGACCGGCGCAACCCTCTTCGTCGAGCCCTCCGATCTGGTCGATCTCAACAACGAGCTGCGCGAGGCGCAGGCGGCCTACGATCAGGAAATCCAGCGGATCCTGCGCGAGTTGACGGCCGCCGTGCGAGCGGAGCTGCCGGCGCTTCGCACCCTCGAAGCGGAGACCGCCGACCTCGATGCGCTGCTCGCGCGCGCACGCTACGGCGCACAGCACGACTGCTTCCGCGCGGCGCCACGCGCAGAGGGGGTGAGTCTCAGCGGCGCGCGGCATCCTCTCTTGCGTGGGGCGGTCGTACCCATAGAGGTCAGAATCGATCCCCCGTTCCGCGGGCTCATCGTCACCGGGCCCAACACGGGGGGGAAGACCGTGGCGCTGAAGACCACCGGTCTCCTTGCCCTCATGAACCAGTTCGGCATGGAGATCCCGGCCGACGAAGGAAGCGCGCTGCCGCTCTTCGACGATATTTTCGCGGATATCGGGGACGAGCAATCCCTCGAACAATCGCTTTCCACGTTCTCCGGTCACATGACGACCATCGCCGATGTTCTCAAACACGCGGGCCGCCGGAGCCTGGTGCTGCTCGACGAGGTCGGCGCCGGCACCGACCCCGAGGAGGGCTCCGCGCTGGCGATGTCCGTTCTCGACGAGATCGAGCGGATCGGGGCAACGTCGGTTGTCACTACCCATCATGGGGCGCTGAAGAACTACGCCTACAAATCGGGGTTCTTCGAGAATGCGTCCGTTGAGTTCGACCCGCAGCGGCTCGCACCGACCTTCCATGTGCTGATCGGCGTTCCCGGGACCAGCCACGCCCTCGATATCGCCGAGCGCAACGGCCTCCCGACGGAGGTGGTCCGTCGCGCCGCGGGCTACGTGGAGGAAGGACAGGGTGATGAAGCCCGCATCATTCACGATCTCACCGAGAAGCAGGTGGAGCTCCACCGTGCGACCCGGGCCAGGGACACCGAGCTCGAGGGCCTGAGAAAGCGACGGGCGGAGCTCGAGGAGCAGTCGCAGCGCCTCGCCGACCGGGAGCTCTCGCTGCGGAAGGAGGGCCTGCAGGAGTTCGAGCGGCTTTCCCGCGAAACGCGCCGGCGTCTCGAGAACCTGGTGCGCGAAATCCGTGAGGGAGAGCTCACGCGCGAGAAGACGGGAAGGGTCAGAGAGTTTCTCGACGAGCTGACCGAGACCGCGGAAGAGGAGCGTGAGCGGGTGGCCGCGGCGGAGCGGGAGCAGGCGCGCGCCCGGCCGGCGACGGAGCCGAAGGAGCTCGCTCCGGGCATGGAGGTCGCCGTAGGCGAGAGCGGTCGGCGTGGCGTCATCAGGAGAAAGGGCAAGGGTGACTCCTGGGTGGTCGAGACCGAGAGTGTGCGCCTGGAGCTTCCTGCCGAGCAGCTGCGTCCGGCAGGCGGTGGTGGGGGCGGCGCCGGTGGCGGTGGTGCCCGGGGTGCCGGTGGCGGTGGCGATGCCGGGTCCGTGTCGCTGAGCTACGAGAGCGCGCGGAGCCCCGCGCCCGAGCTCGAGCTCGATGTGCGCGGATACCGACTGCCCGAGGCGGTTGCCGAGGTGGACCGGCGCATCGATGACTGCCTTCTTTCCGGTGTGACGCAGTTCTCCGTCATCCATGGCAAGGGAGAGGGCATCCTCCAGAAAGGGATTCGGGATCATCTGGCCTCCCGGGACGAGGTTTCCTCCTACGACTTCGCTCGCCCCGAAGAGGGTGGCTACGGTAAGACGGTTGTCCACTTGCGCGAGACGTGATTTGCGGCTACGATCAGCCCACGTGAACGCTATCGTAAGGTCCGCGCTCACAGCCGCCGTGGTTGTCCTGCTCGGTTCCTGTTTAAACGTCGAGACACACATAGACCTCGATGCGGATTACTCGGGTCGCGTGACGGTTTCCTACGAGATTGATACCGAGTTGTGGGAGCTCGGTGTCTTCGATTCCGACACCAGCATCCGGGCGATTCCCGTCTCCGAGTCCGACTTCCGCCGCACGGCGCGGCGTGTGGAAGGTGTGGAGCTCCTCGGATATACGCTCAGTCGCGGAGACATCGTTACCGAAGTGGAAGCCAGACTCTCCTTTTCCGACCTCGACGCTCTCAACGGCATCTACGCACCGGGGCGAAGGCTCATCACCATCGAAGAGCAGGAGGCGGGTCGCGTCTACATCCAGCGATTGCGCACCGGGGAGGAGTCTGCGGTGCGAGATCGGGAGTTCCTCGAAGCGTACTTCTCCGGATACGATATCGCGTTCACGGTGACTGCTCCTTCGGAAATCCGCAGCGTGAGCACGGGCGAGGTCCTCGATGACGGGGTGACAGGCCGGCTATCATTGGATATCATGGAGTTTCTGACGACGGGAGACCCGCTCGCGTGGGAAATTCGATACTGAGCAGCACCGAACGAGGGTGAGGATCGGGACATGTGGCACCCGAAGACGAACGCCTTCGAAAAAAAGATGAACGAGGTCCTCGACGAGGTGGACACCGAGCTCGAGAAGCGCTACGGCGATCGTTATCCTCTGCACCCGGCCCGTGCGGAACACGGAGAAACGGCGAGCGGCCAGCACAGCGGCCTGTTCTCCGTCGACGCGTACTTCACTGCCGGCTACGGATCGGAACACGGTCGTGGCTACGTCGTTGACGTAGAGATGGTCACGCTCTCCGACGTGCCCGATGATATCGAAGAAGAAATCGAGGCGGAGGCTGCACGACGCGTCGAGGAGAAGCTGAAGGAGCGCTTTCCCGAGCGAAACTTTCAGGTGACCCGCGACGGACCGGTGTTCAAGATCCGGGGGGATTTTTCTCTCGGAACGGCATGACGGATGTATTGCTGTCCTCCGGGCAGTTTGATACTATAGAGCAAAACTTATCGATTTAGCGATCGATGTTGTGTCAGAGGGGTTAAGGGCTCATGGATGCGCAGTTGAACGAGATCATTGAGACGATAAAGAGTGAAGGCGTGGAAACCGCCGAACGCCAGGCCGCTGAAATCAAGAAAAAGGCCGAGGAAGATGCCGACAAGACGATCAAGGATGCCGAGAAACGCGCCGGCGAGATCGTCGACGAAGCCCGCGCGGAGGCTCAGAAGCTCGAGGCGAGCGGAAAGCAGGCCCTCACCCAGGCGGGACGCGATCTGATTCTCAATCTCCAGAACCGGATCACCACCCTCTTCGATGCGGTTGTGGAGAAGGCGACCGGCGAGGCGTACTCGGCAGATGTCGTCTCTGAGGCTGTGGTAGCGCTCATCAAGGCCTGGCCCGAGCAGCAGACATCGGAGCTCAACGTCCTTCTTCCGGAGTCGCAGCGGGAAAGAGTCGAGTCGCAGCTTCGCTCGAAGCTTGCAGACGAGATCAAGGCTGGCCTCGAGATCAAGCCGGTGAAGGGCATCGATGCCGGCTTCCGTGTCTCCGTGAAGGACGGGTCGGTCTACTACGATTTCAGCTCCGAGGGAATTGCCGAAGTCCTATCCGCATACCTCAATCCCCGCCTCCAGGAAGCCGTCAAGCAGGCCGCCGAGCAGGCCGAGGGGTAGTCGGCCATGGGGCAGTACTACTACACGGTTGCCACACTGCCGATGCTCTCGTTCGAATCGGAGAACATGCCGACCACCGAGGAGTTCCTCGATCTGTGTGCGCGACGGATGAGCAGGAGAGACTACGATCTGCTGTCTCGCGCCCGCCTGCTTCCCGACCCCCAGGACATGAGCCGAAATCCCCTTCTGCGAACCTGGTATGAACGGGAGGTCGGGCTTCGAAACGAGCTTGCCCGCCAGCGCGCGGCGCAGCTCAATCGCGACGAGCACAGCTACGTCCGCACCACACCGGACGGAGACGACCTCAGCGGGACGCTCGGCGTGCCGGAGGTTGCCCGGGAGGCCCTGACTCAGGAGACCCCCCTCAAGGCGGAGATGGTGCTTCTCCGCTACCGGTGGGCCACGCTCGACGAGCTGGAGGTGGGACACCACTTCGATGTCGAGCGACTGATGGTTTATTACCTGAAACTTCAGATACTCTGGAGGAAGCGGCAGTTCAACCGCGAGGACGGCGAGAACGTCTTCGAACGCACCTACAACACCGTGCGGCAGGCGGTATCCTCCTCTTAATCGACAGAGAGAAAGCAATGCAATTGGAGCGTGATTGATGACGAACACGACGGGCAAGATAATTGCGATCAACGGGAACATGATCAGCGTGGAGGTCGACGGCGACGTCGCAATGAACGAGGTGGGCTACGTTGCACTCGGTGAGCGGCGGCTGAAATCGGAGGTCATCCGTATCCGCGGAAATACCGCCGAGCTGCAGGTCTTCGAGATGACGCGCGGCATCGGCATCGGCGACGAGGTCGAGTTCTCCGGCGAGCTTCTCGCAGTCGAGCTGGGCCCCGGCCTGCTGACCCAGGTATACGACGGCCTCCAGAACCCGCTTCCGGAGCTCGCCGAGCAGAGCGGGTTCTTTCTCGACCGCGGCGTGTATCTGAATGCGCTTCCGCGGGACACAAAATGGGAGTTCACGCCGACCGCTTCAGTGGGTGACACCGTTACCCGGGCAGACACCCTCGGCACCGTGCCCGAGGGGATCTTTACCCACCGCATTATGCTTCCCTTCAACTTCTATGATTCCTACACGGTCAAGTGGATTGCGGAGAAGGGTGAGTATACCGTGGACCAGGAAGTGGCTGAGGTGGAGGACTCCCGTGGGCAGACCCACAAGGTCACCATGATGTTCGAGTGGCCGGTAAAGCGCGCCATCGACGCCTACGCCGAGCGTCTGAAGCCCACGAAGTCGATGATCACCAAGGTGCGCATCATAGACACCTTCATTCCCGTGGCTCTCGGCGGCACCTACTGCATTCCCGGTCCCTTCGGCGCCGGAAAGACAGTGCTTCAGCAGATCACGAGCCGCAACGCCGAGGTCGACGTCGTCATCATAACCGCATGCGGCGAGCGTGCCGGCGAGGTCGTGGAGACCCTCAAGGAGTTCCCCGAGCTCATCGACCCGCGCACCGGCAGGACGCTCATGGAGCGGACCGTCATCGTCGTAAATACGAGCTCCATGCCGGTTGCCGCCCGTGACGCGTCGGTTTACACCGGCATCACCATCGCCGAGTATTACCGTCAGATGGGACTCAACGTCCTGCTGCTCGCGGACTCGACCTCACGCTGGGCTCAGGCAATGCGCGAGATGTCGGGACGCCTCGAGGAGATCCCCGGCGAGGAGGCCTTCCCGGCCTACCTCGAATCGGTCATAGCGGGGTTCTACGAGCGCGCCGGTGTCGTGCGGCTCAAGGATGGAAGCGAGGGCTCGGTCACCGTCGGCGGTACCGTCAGTCCCGCCGGTGGTAACTTCGAGGAACCGGTTACTCAGTCGACCCTCAAGGTTGTTGGCGCCTTCCACGGACTCTCCCGGGACCGTGCCGAGGCCCGAAAGTATCCATCCATCGACCCGCTGGACAGCTGGTCCAAGTATCCGACAGTCGTCAATCCGGATCGCGCACAGTACGCGCGGGACCTCCTGCGGGAAGGCAACGAGGTCGGACAGATGATGAAGGTCGTCGGTGAAGAGGGAACGAGCACAGAGGACTACATCCTCTTTATGAAGTCGGAGTTTCTGGATGCGGTCTACCTGCAGCAGAACGCCTTCGACCCGGTGGACGCAGCGGTCAGCGCCGATCGACAGCAGCACGTCTTCGGCGTCATGTTCGATATCCTCACTGCAAAGCTGGATATCGGGTCAAAGGATGAAGTCCGCGGCTTCTTCAACAGTCTCCGTCAGAAGTTTCTCGACTACAACGGGGCGGAATGGAACTCGGACGATTTCAAGTCGCTCGAGACTGAGATCCGCCAGATGGTCGAGGAAAAGTCGGTTGGCATCGAGCACGGCGCGCAGCACCTGCTCGAGGAAACGAACGCGTAATCGAGGTATCAGACGATGCAGAAAGTCCATAGCAAGATCGAATCCATTGCCGGAAACGTCATCACGGTTACCGCGACCGGCGTTCGCTACGGGCATCTCGCCCAGGTCAAGTCGGGTCACGGGAACAGCCTCGCCGAGGTCATACAGCTGAATCGGGACAAGGTCTCCCTGCAGGTGTTCGCGGGCGGTCGTGGTATCTCCACCGGCGACGAGGTCGTTTTCCTCGGCCATCCCATGGAGGTGTCGTTTTCCGACAACCTGATGGGCCGCATTTTCGACGGAAGTGGCGTGCCGCGCGACAACGGCCCGGCTCTCGAGGAGAACCTGATCGAGATCGCCGGCCCCTCGGTCAATCCGGCGCGCCGTATCATTCCGAGAAACATGATTCGGACCAACATTCCGATGATTGATGTGTTCAACAGTCTCGTGGAATCACAGAAGCTTCCGATTTTCTCGGTCTCCGGTGAGCCGTATAACCCGCTGCTCGCCCGGATCGCCATGCAGGCGGAGGTCGATCTCATCATCCTCGGTGGCATCGGGCTGAAGTACGACGACTATCTCTACTTCCGCGACACCCTCGAGGAAGGCGGCGCGCTGTCGCGAACGATCTTTTTCGTGCACACCGCATCCGACCCCGTCGTCGAGAGTATTCTCGTGCCGGATGTATCGCTCGCGGTGGCCGAACGCTTCGCGCTGCAGGGCAAAAAGGTACTGGTGCTCCTCACCGACATGACGAACTTTGCGGACAGCCTCAAGGAAATCGCCATCACGCAGGAGCAGGTTCCCTCGAACCGCGGCTATCCCGGTGATCTCTACAGCCAGCTTGCCGCCCGCTACGAGAAGGCGGTCGACTTCGAGGGAGCCGGGTCCATCACGGTTCTCGCGGCCACTACCATGCCCGGTGACGACGTTACCCATCCGGTGCCGGACAACACCGGCTATATCACGGAGGGACAGTACTACCTGAGAAACGGCCGTATCGAGCCCTTCGGGTCGCTGTCCCGGCTCAAGCAGTTCGTCAACAAAGACACCCGCGAGGACCATCGTGCGCTCATGGACGGCATGATCAACCTCTACGCCTCTTACAATGAGACGCAGGAGAAGCGCTCTATGGGCTTCCGCATGAGCGAGTGGGACAACAAGCTGTTGAAATACGGTGAGCTCTTCGAAGCTCAAATGATGAACCTTACGGTGAATATCCCACTCGAGACCGCCCTCGATCGCGGATGGGAGATTCTCGCGGAGTGCTTCGAGCCGGAGGAGACCGGGCAGCGTACCCAGCTCCTCGAGAAGTTCTGGCCCAAGCGCGAGCAGGTTGGAGCAGCAGAGCATGGCGAAGGTTAAGCTTACAAAGAACGAGCTCAGAAACCAGAAAGACCAGCTCAAGCGATTTCAGCGCTACCTCCCGACGCTGCAGCTGAAGAAGCAGCAGCTGCAGATGGTCATCCGCCAGATCGAGGCCCAGGAGGCAAAGAAGCGCGAGGAGCGCGATGATCTGCAGAAGCGCATCAATGCCTGGGTCGATGTGTTCGGTGAGGATCTGGGGCTCGAGGAGCTGGTCACGGTGAGCAACGTCGAGACCAGCACCGGCAACATCGCCGGTATCGACATACCCGTGTTCGAGAGCATGGAGTACGAGGACATCGACTGGGATCTCTTTGCGATGCCGGTGTGGGTGGATGCCGCGGTGGAGCGCGTCAAGGAGCTCGTTTCGGCGGACGCCGAGCTCGAGATCCTCCAGGAGCAGCACCGCCTCATTTCCGAGGAGCTTCGGGTAACCACCCAACGGGTGAATCTCTTCGAGAAGGTGAAGATTCCCGAGGCAAAGGAAAACATCCGCCAGATCCGGATCTATCTCGGCGATCAGCAGACGGCCGAGGTCGTTCGCGGAAAGATCGCGAAAAAGAAGATCGAGGCGAAGGGAGAGTAGGGCATGATCGAGAAGATGAAGAAAGTATCGGTCCTCGCTCTCGACTCCAGGCGGCAGCAGGTCGTCTCACAGATGCAGGATGCCGGCGTATTTCACCTCGAGGTCGAGCAGAAGGAGAGTGACGACCTCGCGGAGCTGCGCGAGCAACGGGCGTACGTGGAGCGCGCGACGATGGTCCTGCCAAGACAACGCCCCGAGGGAGTGGAGGCCGAGGCCGAGGAGTACAGTTTCGAGGGGGCTCTGAGCACGGCCAAATACCTCAACGAAATAGCGGAGCGTCGTCGGGAGCTCGAGGATCGCCTCGATCAGCTACTGCGCGAGGAGCTGCGTCTCCTCCCGTGGGGTGATTTCGCCCCCGAGGACCTCGACGAGCTGCGCCGGTGGGACGTGGACATCCAGCTCTACACGGTGACGCAGAAGCAGTTCAAGAACGTGTCCGCGCGACGGCTCTTCGTGATCAGCCGCAGCAACGGACAGGTGTATTTCGCCGTCGCCTACCGCGAGGGCGAGGAGCGGCTCGAGCTCACGCCGGTGTCCCTGCCGGAGCGGCGACTTGCCGATATCCGGTCCGATATCGAGGAAAAGCGCGGCGCCC
>JAAAOH010000352.1 GCA_009908925.1 Spirochaetota bacterium
GGGCCCGCCGGGGAGCCCGTGCCGGGGCCGCCGGGGCAGCGCCGGGGCGCCGCCGGCGGCTGCATCAACCCTCCTGCGCGACCTCTTTAATCAGCGTGTACGGGAAGAAACCGGTCGCATGCCCGTCGCTCCACTTGATGTAGAGCGCATAATTGCCGAGGGGGCGTGTCTCCTCTGGTTTTACGTCCGGGTCGATGTCCTCGTAGTGCACTTTGCGCTCGCCGCTGTGCTCGTCGACGCAGACGGCGCACTGACAGCTCGACCTGAGTTTTCGATTCTCCACCGACAGCGTCTCGCCGGATGGCCAGGTGAGTCGCAGCTCCTTCTCGTCGTAATCGACCTCGGGCTTCTCCAGGCCGAGTGCGAACTCGCCGACCGATGTCAGCACGCGGGTGGCGAGGGCGTCCACCGCCTCGTCCTCGAGGTCGTGATCCATCGTGCCGCCGTAGGTGTCGTGTGCGAGGGGAAGTTGCGCGAGGATCGGGGTGCCGAACCGTTCCTTGAGGCGCTCGGCCGCGCCCTCGCCGAAGACCGCATGGCGACTGCCGCAGTCCGGGCACTGGAAGTAGGCCATGTTCTCCACGACGCCGAGCACCGGGACCGAGACCCGGTCGAACATGAGCATCGCCTTCCCGACGTCGGCGAAGGACAATGCCTGCGGCGTGGTGACGACTACCGCTCCGTCGAGCTTGACCTGTTGGGTGATGGTCAACTGCACGTCGCCGGTGCCGGGCGGGAGGTCGAGGAAGAGGTAGTCGAGCTCTCCCCAGCCCACTGCGTGGAGGAACTGATTTACGTAATTGGTTACCATCGGCCCGCGCATGACCGCGGGAGCCTCCCCGAGGACGAATCCGAAGGACATAAGCTTGAGCCCGTCCACATCCACGGGGATCGCCATCTGCTGCGGGTCGGCCTCCAGCTCCGGCCGATGGCGGTTGAAAAGTGATGGTACCGACGGGCCGAAAATGTCGGTGTCGAGGAGCCCAACCTTGTACCCGCGCTGGGCGAGAAGCTTCGCCATGGCGGCCGCCACGGTGGACTTACCGACGCCGCCCTTGCCGGAGGCGACCGCGATGATGTTCTTTACCCCGGCGAGTCCGCTCGGGTCCTGCTGGGTCTTTCGTGGTCCGAGCTTGGGAGATATCTCGATATCTACCTCGGCGCCATCGGTGAGGGAACCGACGGCTTCTCGTGTCTCGCGCTCTATCCGCCCGGCATCAGCCGCCGAGGGTGTCGTCAGCTCGATGCCGATGGAGACTCGATCATCCACCGTCACATTCCGCACCATACCGAGGGAAACGATATTCGCACCTATCTCTGTGTCGTTTACCGACTTCAACGCATTGAGAATCTTCTCTCGTGTTACATCCATAGTGTGGACAGAATATTGCTTGCAGGCGCCATGTGCAAGTAAGGGGTATATAGGAGCGTGTGGTCGTGCGCGGCGCGGGCGGCGGCTCGCCGGCCTACCGGTATCCCGCCCACAGGACGAGCGCTCTGTAGTCGGCGACGAATCCCGCCGCTTCGAAGACCGCGCGGTAGGGGCTGCCCGTGGGGTCGGCGCCGTTGATCGAGCGGACGGTGATACGCGAGGGCGGGCGAAAATCTCTGCCGGAGAGCAGCTCGAAGATCCGGAGGGCGTCGGGCAGGGCGGGGTGATCGACCGGAAGAAGTACCTCCACCTCCGAGCCTCCGCGTCGGGCGACGAGGGCCGGCCGCTCGCCGTGGAAGGCGAGGTAGGTTCCCGGATGCTTCCTCGGCACCTCGTAGTCGAGGGCCGCGAGGCCCCACCCGCAGGGCGACGCGGGATCGGCGGCGTTGAGAAAGTACACCGGCGCTGCCCCCCCAGCCACGACCTCCTCGAGGCGGGCGGTCGCGTCGCTGCGCGCGAACTGCACGCCGGGAACCCCGTCGAAGAACTGTCCGACCTGAACCTCGCCGGCGAGCTCCATGAGGCGAAGCGCCCCGAATACATCGCGCCAGCGAAACCCGGAAAGCTCATCGGTGAGGAGCTCCCGGAAGACGATGCCGTAACGGTCGAGGAGTACCCGGGCGCGGTCTTTCTCGAGCTCTATGCGGTCGACGAGGTCACCGCGCTCCCTGCACTGAAACTCATCTTCGAGCGAAAACCACAGTCCCTCGGCCTCTCCTCCCGGGCGCCATCCCGGCCGGCCGGCACCGCGGCTCCATCCGCGGCTCCGGCCGCGGACGCTCCGTTGGCTCGCCGCTCCCGGTGTGTGCTCGGTATGAGCGGTCTCCTTGAATCGCCGGCGAATTCCCCGGCGCACCGGCGCAAACGAATCCGCGGACACGCGGGCGGACCAGACCTCGCTCCAGAGCTCCGCCATGATGTCTCTGCGCGGTCGCCTCAAGCGAGCTGCCAGGTCGGAGACGGTCATCCTGCCTCCTGCGGCGAGCGCGGTCGTCGGCGCCTCGGCGGGCCCGGCGGCACCACCGGCGGCCGCCCCGGCGGCGTTCGCCTCGCCGGTCGCCGCCTCGCACAGAAGCTCGAGCTCGGAGCGGAAGCCGAATGTCACGTACCGCGGTTTCGTGGACAGCCAGACGAGCTCGGTTTCGCGAAGCAGCCGATCGAGATCAGCCGTGGCATACCCGGCGACGCGTGCCGGAAGAATCGCCTCCTCCCAGAGCTCCGCCCGGGCCGGGTAGAAGAGCAGCGGCTCGAGGGCTCGTTTGAGCCCGTCGAGTCCACTGCCGGGCTCGGTGATTCCCTGCCAGGTGGCGAGGAACGGTACGACATAGGCGACGGGCTTTGGCTCCACGGTCGGTCGTCGAGATGCCCGGAGACGACGGAGCAACCACTCGAGGTTCTCGATGTCACAGATGCGACCCCTCGGATCGTCTCCCACGACGACCCCGTCCGCGAGGACTCCGTCTGCGACGAGCGCGGCAACGGCCGGCTCGACCTCTTCCGGCGCGAGGAGCAGGTCACCGGCTATGGCCTCCACCGCGCGGGGAATCTCGTAGCGCATGCGGGCGACGATGATCGCCTGCATGGCAGCCTCGCGGGACTCCTCCGAACGCTCGGCGGGCTCGGTTCGTACTGCGGCAGCGAGCAGCGCGGCCGGGGTGCTCGCGCTCTCGCGAGCGGAGTCTTGCGACCCCTCGACGGGCTCGACGATGAGATCCTCGGGCCGGCACCCCCACGCTCTGCAGAGCCGCGGCACCTCTTCGGCGGCGGCGACAAGCGCCGGGACGCCGGTCGGTTCCCCGCCGGCCCGAGCGGCATCCCCGTGGGCGCCGACTTTCCCCGCGCCGCCGGCCGGCCGCACGCGAACGATACGCTCCCCGGCGCCCGAGAGGAGGGCATCGGCTCTCTCGCTCCCGTCCTCCGCGACCGGAGATCGGTCCCGGCGGGCTGCCGCGAGGAGCTCCTCCCACTCCGCGGGAGTGAGAACGGTGCGTTCTGTGACCCACTCGATGAGTCCCCGGGGGTCGGTGGGTGCGTAGCCGCGCTCGGTACGCTGCAGGCGCCTGCGGAACTGTTCGACGACGTCGGCCGGCAGGGTCGGCCGCAGAGCCGGCGTCAGCAGACTTCGGCGAATCGCCTCCTCGGATACCGTCGCGGCGGGGGACTGCACGCCGGTGTCGGTTTCGTAGATACCGGTGTTGGTGGTCTGCCACAGAAGGTTCCGCGCAAAGGGTGATGCGCCGGCGGTACGGCACCGGGCGATCTCGATCTCTCCGTCATGCACGGCGGCGATGCGTCGGGAGAGGCCCTCCAGGTCGAAGAAATCGTCGAGACAGCTGCGCCAGGTTTCTACGGTGATCGGAAAGTCCTCGAATCGGCTGACCGCCTCGAGCAGTCTGCGCGAGCGACGCCGGGTCATCCACAGCGGCATCCGGCGGTCGAAGCCCGCCTTCGGAAGCAGAAGCGCGCGGCCGGCGTTCTCGCGGAAGCGTCCGCCGAAAAAGCCGGTGGCCTCGAGGCGGCCTCTCAGCGCATGAATCATGTGTCGTGGAGACTCCGACAGCATGGCAAAGGCCTGTGCAACGAGCTCCGTCGACGCGTCCGCTGCAGGGTCGGCGGCCTCATCCTCGGGGAGCCGCGGGAGCTCCACGAGAACGGCGTCGTTCTCCGCCGTGGCGGTGATCTCCGCCCCCGAGAGCTCCTCGAGTGCCGCGGCCAGAAGGATCGACAGCGGATAGTTCTGCGCGCCACCCCAGAGGGTGTGACAGACGATGCGTCGGGTCGGAAGGCTTTCGTCCTCCACGATGTGCTCGAGGACGATGCGACGGCGGTGCGGCAGGCCGACACCGGTATGGGCGCGCTGTGAAATGAGGAATCCGGCAAGCTCAGCGGCGGCGGCGGCTGAGATCGAGAGCCCGCCGCGGACACCGCCGGCCTCGCGCCCGCCGGCCTCGCTCGCGCCCCGGGCTCCGCCGCCGGTCTCGCTGCCGATCCACGCGGCCAGTTGTGCTTCGGCGTCCGCCGAAATCAACGCATCAGCCTCCTCCAGAAAACCGAGGAGGCGCTCACAGAGCTGCACGTGGCGCCACACGGGGTCTCCGCGCCAGAAGGGCAGTGCCTGCTGCGGGGTGTCTGCCGGCTCGACGAGCACGTCGCGGTCGGTGATCCGCGCGATGCGCCAGACCTGGTTTCCGAGCACGAAGGCTTCACCGATCCGGCGCTCCCACACGAACTCCTCGTCGAGCTCACCGATGCGGGTGCCGTTCTCGGCACGGCGGAGCTCGTAGTACCCGCGGTCGGGTATGGTTCCCCCGGAGTGGTAGAGCAGGCGCGCCACCCCGGGGCGGGCGGTCGCGACGCCGGCGATGCGGTCGACCGTGATCCGCGGCTCGAGCTCCCTCATGCGTGTGGCGCGGTACTTCCCGGCGAGGAGGTCTACGACCGCGTCGAACTCTTCACGGGTCAGCTCGGCGTAGGAGTCGACGTGACGGATGAAGTCGAAGAGCTCATCGAGGTCGTGAGGCTCCATGGCGATCATCGAGAGCAGTACCTGGGCGAGCACGTCGAGGGGCTTTCGCACCGGGGCAACGGGCTCGATGTCCCGCTCCACGGCGGCGCGCGCGGTGACGACGGCGTTGAGGCAATCGCGGCCGAAGAGGGGATACACACGCGCCCGGCTTGCGGCCCCGACCTGATGCCCCGCGCGACCGGCCATCTGCAGGCAGGAGGTAACCGAAAAGGGCGTCTTCGCGAAGATCACCTCGTCTATGGAGCCGATGTCGATGCCGAGCTCGAGAGACGATGTGGCGACGATGGCCTCGAGCTCCCCGCTTCGCATTTTCTCCTCCACGAGCCCGCGCACCTCGCGGGAGAGGGAGCCGTGGTGCGCATAGGCGATGCGCCGCCCGGCGTGTTCATTGAGGAGCAGGGCGATCCGCTCGGCATCGCGACGGTTGGTCGTGAAAAACAGGCTCGATCGGTTCCGCTCTACTATATCGGCGAACTCGCCCACCATGGGGATCCACGGCGACTGTGGCTCCTCGCCGGCCCGCGTGTCGACGGTCTGGACGGAGATATCGAGGACCTTGGTGTCGGATGCCTCGATGACTCCCACCGCCCGCGTGCCGCCCACGAACTTCGCCACGACCTCGAGGGGTCGGACGGTCGCGGAGAGTGCAACTCGCTGAAACTCGCCGCTGAGCCGGGTGAGCCGCTCCACCGCTGTCATAAGGTGCACACCCCGTTTGCTTCCGGCCACCGCATGTACCTCGTCGAGGATCACCATGCGGATGTCCCCGAGAATGCTCCGTCCCCCGCGGGAGCTCAGAAGCAGGTTGAGGCTCTCCGGGGTGGTGGTGAGGATATCGGGGGGCTGCTTCAGCATCCGGCGGCGCTCACTCTGCGAGGTGTCACCGCTTCGCGTCGCCGTGCGAACATCCGGGGCGTCGGTGAACTCCTTCTTCAGGCCCTCGAGGGGCTCGGTCAGGTTCTCCCGTATGTCGGTATTGAGCGCCTTCAGTGGCGAGACGTAGAGGACCGACAGGCGGCCGGTCGGCCACACACCGGAGAGCAGGCGGTCGAGCGCGTAGAGAAAGGCGGCGAGGGTTTTGCCGCTGCCGGTCGGCGCCGTAATCAGGACATGCTCGCCTGCAGCGATGGCTGCGCGGCTTGCATCCTGGATTTCGGTGGGTGCGCCGAAGCGCCGCTCGAACCAGCGCGCGGTCTCCGGCTGAAACCCGGTCCACTCACTCATTCAACGTGTAGGTCCACAGACCGGCCCTTTCCCGAATAGCGGTCATGGGCGTGTCGAAGACGCGCGCATTTTCGAGTATCCAGTGATATCGGTCCGGCTCGGCCCACTCGCTCTCGGAATCGGTGACGATATCCACAAGATCGGCCGTGCCGATGATGGCATTGGCGTGAAAAAAGGGAGACTGGTCGCCGCTGCGATAGTGGGCGTAGACGTCGGCGAGAAGCCGGTACTGGTTCACCACGTTCTCCGGCTGTCGTCGCTCGTTCTTCAGCTCGACGCGGACTCCCTCGTCGGGAATCCCGATATAGACGCCGGCTTCGTCCATCCGCTGGATCTCGGTGAGAAACTCGTCAAACTCGTGCAGGACCGGCATGGGAAACCTCGAGAAGTCGGGCATTCCGCGGAAACCGACCCGACCGCTCGAATGGATATGCAGCGTGCCCCGATACCTGGTGGTCCAGGAGCGGTTCTCCACTTCCTTGATGCCGTAGCAGATGAGATACGATACGGGATTGTTGACCGACAGACAGGTGAGCTCCATGGCCCGATAGTAGCCGGTTCGATTTCACCTTGCAATAACGGGCCGCCGCACCATACCTTAACGTGAGAGGAGGAAGACAGTGAGCAGCGTTTGCATTACCGGCATTTCACGCGGTATCGGGCTCGGATTTGCCGAGCATTACCTCAAGAACGGGTGGGATGTCTACGGCAGCCTCCGTAATCCGAAAAACGAGGCGGTGCAGAAGCTCGCCCGCACGTACGAAGAGCGACTCACGGTCTTCCAGATGGACGTCTCGGCTTACGAGTCGGTTCGGCGCGGCGCCGCGGAGGTTCGCGAGCGCACCGATCATATCGACCTGCTCGTGAACAACGCCGGCATCAACGCCGGACCCAACGCGCCCACCATCCAGGAGATCTCCCACGAGAAGATGCATGCCGCCTTCGACGTGAACGTGATGGGACCGCTGTACTGTGTGCAGGAGTTCCTCCCGCTTCTCGAACGGAGCGACGGGGCGAAGGTGGCCATGATAAGCTCCACCGCCGGCAGTATCGGCGAGACCGCCGGCGGGCGCATGATTCCCTACTGCGTCTCGAAGTCCGCTCTGAACATGCTCACCAAGCTCCTTCACTTTCGCCTTCGTGACCTCGACATACCGATCGTGGCGCTTCATCCGGGATGGGTGCGCACCGACATGGGAGGATCCAACGCGCTGGTGAGCGTAAAGGAGTCGGTGGAAGGCATGGCCGAGGTGATAGCATCACAGTCTGCCGACAGCCCGCTCTATCGTGACTACCGCGGAGAGCCACTGCCCTGGTAGTCGGCAGCGCGCCCGACGGTCGCTACCGCCCGCCGTTACCGCGCCCCGTCGCGACCTCTCGTCACCGCTCCGCCGGCACCTCCAGCGGTGTGCCGGGCTCGAGGGTGTGAGCCGCGCCATTGACGGTGATTTCGATGGGCTCGCCCTCGAGGAGCTCGAAGGTGAGAAGCTCGTGCGTCATGTCCACCTGGATCTGACGGGCGTGGTAGCGCAGCGGAAAGCGCAGCCTGTGCCATGCGGCGGGCAGGCGGGGGTTGAAGCCGAGCTCGCCGCCGAAATCCCGCATCCCACCGAAACCGTAGGTCAGTGACATCCACACGCCCCCCGCCGACGCGATATGAGCGCCGTCGACAACGTTGCCTGCGACATTCGCGAGGTCCATCAGCAGCCCGTACTGGAAGTACTCCAGCGCCTTCTGCTCATAGCCGATCTCGGCTGCAAGGATGGACTGCACGCAGGCCGAGAGAGATGAATCGCCGGTGGTCAGCGGATCGTAGTAGTCGAAGTTCCGTCGTTTCTCGTCCATCGTGAACTCGTTTCCGAGCAGCACGAGGGCCAGCACCACGTCTGCCTGCTTTATGACCTGGTGGCGGTAGATGACCAGCGGGTGGTAATTGAGAAGCAGCGGGTAGTGATCCAGGGGCGTGTTGGCGAAGTCCCAGATCTCCTTGGCCAGGAAATTGGCATCCTGTGGATGGATGCCCCGCTCGTTGTCAAAGGGGATGAACATCTCGTCGGCTGCGCGCTTCCACTCCCGGACCTCGTCGTTGGCCAGTCCGGTGTCGTGTACGAGGCGCCGGTAGGCGTCGGCGTTGGTCTCCTCCAGCCAGGGGATGACTTCAGCGGCATAGCGCAGGTTCGTGCGGGCCATGAGATTCGTGAAGGTGTTGTCGTTGACGACCGTGGTGTACTCGTCAGGCCCGGTGACCCCGTGGATATGGAAGGCGCCGGTGTCGGGGCTGAAGAATCCCAGTCCGATCCACATGCGGGCGGTTTCCACCAGGATCTCCGCGCCGACCTCGGCAAGCAGTTGCGTGTCTCCGCGGATATCGACGTAACGCTTGATTGCGTAGGCGATGTCGGCATTTATGTGGTACTGCGCCGTACCGGCGGCATAGTAGGAGGAGGCCTCCTCGCCGTTTATCGTGCGCCACGGGAAGAGGCACCCGTTCTCTGAGAGCTCCTTCGCACGCCGCCGCGCGGCATCGAGCATGGAATGGCGAAAGCGCAGCAGATTCCGAGCGATACGCGATTCGCTGTACGTGATGAAGGGCAGAACGTAGACTTCCGTGTCCCAGAAGTAATGGCCCTCATAGGCCTGCCCGGTGAGCCCCTTGGCCGGGATCCCGGTCGTTTCCGCCCGTGCCGCCGCCTGGCACACCTGGAAGATGTTCCAGCGTATCGCCTGTTGTACCCGTGTTTCGGTATCGACGAGGACATCCGACCGGGACCAGAAGTAGTCGAGAAAGGATCGCTGGGCGGCCTCCAGCGCATCGTAGCCGTCACGAACCGCCCGATCGAGGGTACGCGTGCAGCGGTCGATGAGCTCCACCGGCGGAACCGAGCGCGAGGTGTGGTAGCTGAAGTACTTGGTGATGCGGATCGGCACACCGGCGCGGGCATCGATGGTGAAGACGACCTTTCCGTTGTCCTCGCTCCAGGAGCGGCTTGCG